>JAYQTH010000001.1:0-190153 GCA_038147295.1 Gammaproteobacteria bacterium | reverse complement strand
CAATGTGGTCAAAGACATTAGCTACGATCATGAGGCACTTGGTTTTAGCTATGATTCTTTAAATTTACTAACTATATATTTCAGAGCAAAGCCAAGACATAAGCAAGAGGGATTGCTTTCAAGGAGAGCAGTTGGGGTCAGGGATCAAGGCATTATGTTTGGCTACGCTTGTCAGGAAACCCCAGAGTTAATACCTCTACCTATTGCTTTTTGGCTCATCAATTGACACGCAAACACAAAGCTTTACGTCAAGATAAAGACGTCTTGGGTTGAGACCAGACGCCAAATCTCAAGTGGCAGTTGAATACAATGATAACTATCAGCCCCAAAAAATTGATTCCATTGTTTTTCTAGCCAACATGACCCAGACCTATCACTAGAACAATTGCGCGAACTTATACGAGAAGAAATTATTTATAAAACACTGCCGAAGATCTCATTGATGACAAAACCAAATTTTTATCAACCCAGCTGGACGTTTTTGAAATAGGTGGTCCAGTGGGTGATTGTGGTTTTAACAGGTCGTAAAATCATTGTCGATACTTATGGCGGGATGGCGCGTCATGGGTGGCGGTGCTTTTTCTGGCAAAGATCCGTCCAAAGTTGATCGCTCAGCAGCCTATGCCCTGAAGACAAGTTGCTAAATCTTTGTGGTAGCAGATTTCTGTGATTATTGTGAAATTCAAGCATCTTATGCCATTGGTGTGGCTGAACCAACCTCAATTTTTATCAATGCATTTGAATCTGAAAAAAAACTAATGAAACTAGCAAGTTGGTGTTCAAAATTTTGACCTAACCCATTTTGGAATCATAAAAGCTTAATTTATCTAGAACAAATTACTTTAAAACAGCATCTTATGGTCATTTTGGTCGAGAGGATCAAAACTTTGCTTGGGAAAAACCAAAAAAATTAAACTATCCTAGTAAAATAAATAGTTTCAGTAGTTAGTGGTGGCTTTGATCCTATTCACTCTGGTCATATCAGCCTATCTAAATGCCGCAAAAAAATACGGCGATTATTTAATTATTGCCCTAAATAGTGATGATTGGTTGATAGCAAAAAGGCAGCCATTTTATGAGTTTGAAGAGAGAAAAACGATCTTAGAAAACCTTTCTTGTGTAGATGAAGTAATTGATTTTGCAGATGATGAAATTGAGCGCTATTAATGCATTGTACAAGATAAAAAATAAATACCCTGATGCACATTACATTTTTGTAATGGTGGTGATCGAAAAGGATAATATTCCCGAAATGGAAGTTGAAGGCATTGATTTTGTATTTAGTGTTGGTGGAGATGATAAAAAAAACTCAAGTAGTTGGATTTTAAAAAACTGGCAATATGATAGTGAGAAGACAGAGTCTTTGGGGCAAGTTCTTTAACCTATTCAAGATAATAATGAAACTAAAAGAACTTGATTATAACCCCCAGGAAAAGGGATGAGTTTGCAAAAGCATTTTAAAGAGATGAAATATGGTTTGTTTCACAAGGAGAATGTATTGTAAATTTTTCTAAACAAGCCCAGATAAAATATAAGAGAAATAAATTTAAAAAAGCACGATGTGTTTAGTATCCCAAGAATGAATGGCATCAAATCATTAATCCATTTGAAATGAATGTAAAATTATTGAAATTCAATATGGTGAGGAAACTGATGAAGAAGATATTGAAAGGCATAGCTAGTTACTATAAAGGCAATGAATAATAAAGATTATAAAGTTAAAGATATTTCACTTAGCAGAATTTGGTAGACAAGAAATCTTGCTTGCGCAAGATGAAATGCCAGCACTTATGCAATTAAGGGAAAAGTATCGAGAAGAACAACCGCTTAAAGGAGCCAAAATTATGGGTTGTATCCATATGACAATCAAACAGCTGTTTTAATTGAAACTTTGATTGATTTGGTGCTGAAGTGAGATGGTCATCATGTAATATCTTTTCAACACAAGATCATGCTGCTGCAGCTATCGCTGACAAAGGTATTCCAGTTTTTGCCTGGAAAGGAGAAACAGAAGAGGAATATGAATGGTGCTTAGATCAAACTATTAATAAAAATGGTTCAACCTTGGGATGCAAATATGATTTTGGATGATGGCGGTGATTTAACTTTAAAGTTCACAAAGAATATCCTGAGATGCTTGAAATATTCATGGTATATCTGAAGAAACTACTACAGGTGTATAAAACGCTTAAAAGAAATGCTTGCTAATGGAGAGCTTAAAAGTACCAGCTATTAATGTGAATGATTCAATCACTAAAATCAAAAATGATAATAAATATGGATGTCGACATGGGCTTGATGATGCAATAAAAGTGTACAGATATGCTTTTTCAGGAAAAAAAGCATTAGTTATTGGTTATGGTGATGTTGGCAAAGGTTCAGCAGATTCATTAATGCAGCAAAAAAGATGATTGTTGATGTTTCAGAAGTGGATCCATTTGTGCAATGCAGGCTTGTTTTGATGGATTTTCAATTGGTGTCAGCTTACAAGAACGGAGATACATTCTAAGGAAAAATTTAGATAAAGATTTATTAAAAAATATGATCTAGTAGTAACTACAACAGGAAATAAAATTCAAGATTAATCAGTTTTTTAAAAAAAGAAAACCATAAGATTTTTGGTCAAATTATCAAAACATTATTAACTATTCAAAGCACGACTTAATTATTTCTTTTGGATACAGATATTTAATACCCACGAAAAGTTAAAGCGAAGCAAAAAGACCAATAATAAATTTACATATTTCATACCTTCCTTATAACGGGCGCTCATCCAAATTTTAGTCGCATTAGCAAAATACTAAAACTGGCATAACTATTCATGAAATAGATAAAAGAATTGATACTGGAAATATAATTTACAGAAAAAATATCAAAATTGATAATGCATTAACACTCAAAGAATCGCACGCATTATTTAATAATGAAATTGAACTACTATTCAAAGATAACATTACAGAAATCAGAAAGAGGTAGTTATAAAACAATACCTACAAAATTAAAGGAACATACCACCAAAAAGATTTGCCTGATTGGGTTTCTTGGGATTAACAATTAAGAAGGTAAAAAACCGTGGCAAATAGTGAAGTCTTTATTATTCTAGCTAATCTTATGAGCAAAGAAGGAATATTAAATAGTGAATCAAAAGAGGAGGTAGATGAATTATTAAAGCATATTAAAAATAAAAATATCAAAATTTATTCTTTTGCGGTTGGGCATATAGAAATGACTCAAATATAACAATTGCAGAAGTGCCCAAAAAAATATTTTGAATCAAAAAGAAGCTAAAGAGCATAATATTTTTAATTGAAAAATCTAGGGATACTGTTGGAGATGCTGTTTATTCAGAAAATATAGAGTCAAATCTTTATCATCCCAAGGTTAATGTAGTAACAAGTGATTATCATAAAGATAGATCAAATAAAATATTCAATTTTGTTTTTGGAAAAAACTATGAAATTAACATGATTAGTGCAACAACAGAGCTAACTGACCAATTGGAATCAGGAGAAATCTTTAATGGATTTCAGAAAAACATTTAAAGGAGTTGAAGAGGAGATCTGGAAAAATCTACTCAACAATGATAAGAAAGCATCCTTTTTATAATGGAGAGGAGTATACTAAATAAATGATAAAAATAAACAGCGTATGTGTTAGTAGGTTGTACTCCATATGTAGTAGCAGAAATATCTGCAAATCATAATGGAAGTCTTGAAAATGTAAAAACTTATAACTCTAGCAAAAGATAATGGTTTCAGCCGTAAAGCTTCAAACTTATACACCTGAATCATTAACAGTCAATTCAATGCTTGATGACTTCTTAATAAAAGACAGTTTATGGAAAGGTAGAAATCTTTATGGAGTATGAAGAGCACATACACCTTGGGAATGGATTTTGAAGAACTTTTTTACATGCAGAAAGATGTGGTATGTTACCCCAGTTCACCATTTGATAAAAAAGCAGTTGATTTACTTGAAGGATTAGGATGTCCAGCATATAAAAATTGCATCATTTGAAATTTTAGACCATGAATTAATTGAATATGCAGCATCAAAAATGAAAACAATAATTCTTTCTACAGGCATGGCTAATAAAGAAGAAATTAGTGAAGCAATAAAGGTTGTTAGAAGCACAAAAACAATGATTTAATTATTTTGCATTGTGTTCTGGCTATCCTTCAACGCCTGATGATTATAAACCTCAAAACAATAGTTGAGATCAAAATTATTTTGGTGTCAATGTCGGTTTATCAGATCACACAGTCTCAAATAATGCGATTGCAAGTGTTATACTTTAGATGTATGTTTTATTGAAAAACATTTTTACTTTAAACAAGGATGGTGGTGGACAGATGATAGTTTTTCAATGGAGCCAGAAGATTTGAATGCTCTATGTGTGTCGGTAGATGAAGCATTTAGATCAATTGGTACATCAAACTATTGACCTAAAATGCAGAAAAAAATAGCTTATTGGGTAGAAAGAAGTCTTTATTTTATTGCAAAGACTTAAAAGCAGGCCATGTTCTATAAAGAGATGATATACCAGGTTATGCAATGAGGCCTGATTATGGAGATAAATGGCTCTATATTAAAGATATTATTGGTAAATATGTTAAGTCAGATATAACAAAATTAAAACATTTGAAGCTTTGATGATTTTATCTAGTTCTTTTAAATATTTAATATAATAATCCTTAATTTGACAAATAAGACAATTTTAATCACAGAGGGACAGGCTCTTTTGGCAAAACATTCTCAGTAATATTTAAGAAAAATTTAAGCCAAAGAAAATAATCATCTTCAAGAGATGAAATGAAACGTGGAATGGCAAAGGAATTCAATGAAGACTTTTTTTCGATATTTTATTGGAGATGTTAGAGATAAGGATAGATTAAAATTTTCATTAGAAGGTGTTGATTATGTTGTCATGCAGCAGCTATGAAAATAGTTCCAACTGTGAATTTTATCCATTGGAAGCGTTAAAACTAATGTTAATGGAACAATGAATGTAATAGAGCAATGTAGAAATAGAGTTCAGTTTCCAAAGTTGTAGCCTTATCAACAGATAAAGCCTCTTCACCAATTAATTTATATGGTGCTACAAAACTTACATCAGATAAATTATTTGTTGCTGCAAATAATTTTTGGAGGTAAAAAGGAGATGACATTTTCTCAGTCGTTAGGTATGGAAATGTTATGTGTTCAAGAGGTTCAGTAATCCCCTTTCTCCAAAGCTTGATAGCAAAAGACAAATCCAATTACAGATACCAAGATGACAAGATTTATGATCTCCTTAGAAGAGGCAGATCTTGTAAGAATCGCATTAGGAGGAATCAAAAGGAGGAGAAATATATGTAAGAAAATTCCTTCCAATGAGTATCTTTGAAATTGCAAAAGCTGTAACAGGAAGAAGATTATGAAGTTATAGGAATTAGACCTGGTGAAAGTCCATGAAACAAATGATTAGTAGAGAAGAATCAATTTATACGTATGAGTATGGTAAATTTATAAAATTCTTCTTTCCAAATTTTCTAACAGATGCTGAGCTAAGTTCACATAAAAGGGGGCAAGACTGTTTCTCCAGGTTTTTGTGTATACAAGTAGAAAATAATGAGGGCTGGATGACTAGGAAGGACTACTAAACTTTTTAAAGAGAGATAAAGCTTAGCTTAATGATTACATATAGTAAGCAAGAAGCATCTCTAAAGCAGATATTGATGCTGTAAAAAAGTTCTGGGGATCAGATACTTAACACAAGGACCTCGAGATGGGAAATGTTTGAGAAGGCAATAAATTCTCAAACAAGCTCATCATTCTGTACTGCAGTTAATTCTGCCACTTCAGCGCTCCATATTGGTTGCTTGCTATAGCTCTTGGCGTTAAAAAAGAAATGATGTTGTTTGGACTTCCTTCTAATTCTTTCGTTGCCTCCTCAAACTGCGCTTTATATTGCGGGGCAAAGAGAATTGATTTTGTTGATATTGATCTAGATACAGATAATACGTCTATCCCTTTATTAGAAACTAAGCTCATTCGCGCTAAGAAAGAAAATAATTTACCTAAGGTGTTAATTCCTGTTCGTCTTTCACGACTTAGCTGTGATATGGAAAAAGATATATAATTCTTATCCAAAACGTACGGATTTAAAATACTAGAAGATGCTTCTCATTGCATCAGGGGTATGCCACAAGAATTACCCAATAGCGGTCTTACCAATTTTCAGATGCATGTGTTTTTAGTTTTCATCCTGTAAAAATAATAACTACTGGAGAGGGCGGCGCAATAACCACTAACTCACTAGAAATTGGTGATAAAAAATTGGAAGGAGCTTAGAACACATGGAATTATGAAAGATAGTAATTTATTTGAAAGCAATATCACGCCTACAGTTTATTATGAGCAACAAGACCTTGGGTTTAATTATATAGAATATACCGATATTCAGGCAGCACTGAGCCGCACTCAATTAAGATCATTGAAAAAATATATCAGCAAAAGATGGGAAATTGCAAACAGGTATGATGCGGAAATAAGTAACACTAATGTAATCAAACCAAAACTTAATGATATAGAAACTCCTCAAATCATTTATTTATCTTACAAAAGTTAAAAAGAGATAAGCTTGAGAGATGTTTCAAGATAAATAAGATCTATACTTCATTACATTTATTTCCGAACATATTTCACCCATATTATCTAAAACTTTGGTTTTTTAAAAAAGGAGACTTTCCAAATTCAGAAAATTATGGATTTCTGCATTATCTATTCCAATTTATCAAACCCTAAAGGAAATCAGCAAGATCATATTATTGAAAGTCTTAATAAATAACTTTAAATTGAAGATAATAGGGTTTATCCTGCAAGGAAGGGAAGCAAAAGAATTCCAGGAAAAAATTTTGGAATTTAATGGGAAAGCCATTGAGAATATCCAATAGTTGCCTATAAAAGAAAAGTCAATAATGAATATTGTAATTTCTTCTGATGATGAAAATATAAAAAAATTGATAAAACATCAGCATTATTTCACAAAAGAGAGCAAATCCTGGCTAACGACTATGCAACAACTTGGAAGTGTTGGTAGTTTTGGTAAAAAGTCTAAATTATGATTTCGACTTAATAGTAATGATCTATCCTACAACCCCTAATCTTCAAAAAGAAAGTTTACGAAATACCATAGATAGACTAATTAATACCAAAAAGGCTTACTCAGCAGCATCTATAGCAAGATTTACTCACCCAATAAATAGAGCGATAACAAAGAAAGGAAATTATTGTGGAATTTAAAGTTCAAAAATATGCACTAGAACACAGGACCTTGAACTATTATCTTGATGCAGCAAATTTATATTTTTAAAAGAAAGAGTTTTTAATTGTTCAAGAAAAATCTATTCTGAAATGATAGTGCTTTTGTTGAAATACCAAAAGAATATTCTCTAGATATTGATAATGAAGAAGACTGGAAATATTCTTTGAAAGATATTAATCAGAACAAAACTAAATATTAATGGCTGAGTGGCATGGTCATGCAGCGGACTGCAACTCCGTTAACATCGGTTCGATTCCGTTCTCAGCCTCAGGATTAAATTGGAAAATAAAAAAGATAGCATTATTGGACATGGAGTTTGTTGGCAAAGCAACAGATTGAGTTTCATTATTGAAAAGTTGGTGATTGATCCTAGTGCTAAATAGAAACTAAAGATCTTTTAGACTTCAAGCTGATTTATATTGTTTGTGTTCCCTACCCCATGGGCAATGATGGAAATCAAAACTCTGAAATTATTACAAAAGTATTAAGTGATATTTCATCATTTGGTAGAATGCATTACTATATCCAGTACAGTTTTGCCCGATATCTTAATTAGATTGAAAATTAACGAAGGTATTTACAACCCGGAGTTCTTAAGAGAAAAACATGCATCAGAGGACTTCATAAATTCTGAACTTATTATTTTAGGTGGAGAAAGAAATATCGCGTCAAAAGTATCGACTTTACGGCCTCTCAAGATGTGGAGTGAGGTCGGCTTTACATTGATCTTCTTACAGCATCTCTAATTAAATATACTATCAATACTTTTGGCGACTAAAGTGGTTTTCTTCAATGTGCAGAATTTTTCGTTATTTAAAAACTATACAAACAAGAGGATACCTGGGAAAAGTTTTATATCCACAGTGTCACTGGATAGTAGGATTGGTAAAAGCCATATGGTGGGCACAAGGACATGATGGTAGGTTGAATTGCGGAGAGACATACTTTAAAGATGGATTCAAGCTTTTATTAAAATATGCCAAAGAAAAATTTAGAAAAACTATCAGTTTTAACTGCTGCAATAGAGACCAACAACACAATGAATCACACAAATGCAGATTTGGATGATGAAAGAACAAAAATGTATATCCTATGAAAATATAATTAATCAGTTAAGTCATGCCCAGGTGGTAGAAATTGGTGACCGAGGACAAATCCTCGAAACTTCAGTGCAGTTCAAGTCCGACTGGGCACAAATTATTAGCAGAATATGAGAGAATCAAATTATAAAGAGCACATTGATATTTTTGAATTAATGTCTCCACTATGGCATAAGAAATTGTATTAATACTGATAGCTTGTGTTGTTGGTTTTTTGTTGGTGTAGTATTTCCCTAAACATTAATGATAAATGCGTATCTACAGCAATTGGCTCACCCAAGAGAAATCAAAAAAATTTACCTAATTCATTCTTAGGAGAATTTGGAGTTTTGGTATAGAGCTTGCAATCAAATGTAGATAACACTGCTGCCCTTGCGATTTGAAAAAATGAAAACTAAATCCTTTACTCGTTGAGTCTTGCTACAGAAAGGAATACTTGGCCAAGGATTTGTTATATTCACAATCATGGAATAAGAAAAAAATTTAATTCAATATGACGCCCCAAGCTTTCGAAGTACGAGATTCAAAGAGATGAGTGGTTATTCAAAAGAAATATAGTGCAGATTTTAAAGTTATACAAAAATGAATTCACCCTTTTGTGAGGTTAACTTTTAAGTCAATATCCCCCCTTTAAATCAAAACAAATTCTTGAGCTTGCTATCTCTAGGACAAACTTAGATGTGAAGACTTAGGAACCTTGAAGAGTTAGACCAATCCATAGAATATTTTTCTAATGAGCTAGTAAATGAAAAGAATGAATATGTTCGTGATGCAATGGTTAATGTCTTGAAAGAAAGCTTTCAAGTCGTTCTCTGATATTTAACAAAGATTATGTATTTGAAGTTATTGAGCCACCAACCCTAGCTTATAAAAAATCAGAACCAGCACGATCACTTATTACTATTATTTTTCTATATGTTTTGGTCTAGTTGCTATAATTTATGTTTAATTATGAACCTTTTTACGAAAATGAGTAAAGTTGCTTTAATTACTGGTATTACAGGTCAAGATGGATCCTACCAGCTGAAGTGTTGATTGAGAGGGCTATATTGTTCATGGAATTAAAAGAAGATCATCGTCGATTAATACTAATAAATTGATCATCTTTATGAAGTCACATTGAGGTTCAATCAAAAAATTTCTTTCTTCATTGTGGAATTTAATAGATTCGCTAAATGCTCACATTTGATTACGTCAATTATGCCAGACGAAATATATAATTTGGGAGCCCAATCGCATGTTGCAGTATCTTTTGAAGTTCCAGAGTATACCGCTAATGTTGATGCTTTAGGTACTTTAAGGATCTTAGACACAATATTAAAGCTAAAAAAGAAAAAATATTAAATTTTATCAAGCCTCAACATCAGAACTTTTGGTGATGTAGTTGAAACACCTCAATCAGGAGACAACTCCTTTTAATCCTGTCTCTCCATATGCAGTTGCAAAGCTTTATTCGTATTGGATTTGTAAAAATTACCAGAGATGCTTATGATATTTTGCTTGCAATGGAATCCTTTTCAACCATGAATCACCTAGAAGAGGTAAACTTTTGTAACAAGAAAAATCACAAAAGCTTTGACAAGAATAAAACTAGGACTCCAAAAAAAATTATTTATTGGAAACCTTGATGATCTTAGAGATTGGGGTCATGCAAAAGACTTTGTTGAATGCAATGGCTTATGCTACAACAGGAGAAACCGCAAGATTTTGTAATTGCTACTGGCAAGCAATATTCTGTAAGGCAATTTCTTACTCAATGTTTTGAGTGTTTGGGAATCAAAATTAGGTTTGAAGGTAATGGGGTAAATGAAGTAGCTATCGTATTGATTCAAATAAGAATGAAAAAATCAACCTCTCATAAAAGATCAAATAGTTGTAAAGTCTCCGAAAAGTACTTCAGACCTCTTGAGGTAAATTCTTTACTAGGAGATTCTACTAAAGCAAATAAAATTCTTGGCTGGAAGCCAAAAATTACTTTTGAAGCTTTATGTAAAGAAATGATCGAAAGTGATTGTAAAGAATTTACTTATGAGTAAAAGTTTATTTTTAGCAGGACATAACGGAATGGTAGGCAGAGCTATTCATGAAGCACTTTGCGATGATTATGAAATAATAACTGCTGAAAAAGATGAATTAGACCTTATTGATCGTAGCAGCAAGTAGGAAATTTTTCAAAGAAATAAATTTAACTATGTTATTATTGCTGCTGCAAAGGTTGGAGGTATTAATGCTAACAAAACCATCCAACTGAATTCTGCTATCAGAATTTGATGATACAATCAAACCTCCTTTATAGTTCGCTTAATAAAAATATTGAAAGACTTATATTTCTTGGATCCTCTTGTATCTACCCAAAAAAGCTGTAATTCCAATTGAAGAAAAGAGCTTGCTTACTGGTCCCTTGGAGGAAACTAATAAGTCTTATGCAATAGCTAAAATTGCAGGGATTCAGCTTTGTAATAGCATTAGACTTCAATACGGCAAAGATTTTAGATCTCTATGCCAACTAATCTATATGGCCCCAATGATAACTTTAACTTAGAAACTTGCATGTTATTCCTGCATTAATTAGAAAATTCACTGAAGCTAAAGAAAAAGAACAAGAAGGAGTTTATATTTGGGGTTCTGGAGCTCAAAAAGAGATTTCTTACATGTTGCTGACTTGGGCCTAGCAGTGAAACACTTTATGCTTCTTTCACAAAGAAAATTTTCTCAGGCCATAAAGAATGAAACACATTTAAACATAGGATCTGGAAATGAAATATCTATACGCAACCTTTCTCAGATGATTGCTAGATTAACAGGCTTCAAGGGAACTATTAAGTTTGATGCAAACATGCCAGATGGCACTATGAGAAAACTTTTATCTGTAGATCTTGCAAAAAAGTGTGGATGGGCTCAAAAATTGATCTTGAAGAAGGGATAGAGCAAACAATTAAATGGTTTAGTTGTAACAGAAGTAGTTATAAGAGAATGAAGGCATGAATAGGCCGAAAATTTTAATCACTGGATCTTCTAGGTTTTGTTATAGTTTAGTTTAGCCAAGCAGCTCCTAGATATGGGGTGCTTGGTTATTTTTTTTAACGTATTGATAATCTTAGCACGACTATTATGATGTTAAGCACAAAGAGAAAGATTAAGCGTCTTGAAAGTACATGCTAATTTAAGTTTTGCAGAAGACATTAAAAATCCAGATACTGTAAGATAAAATCCTAAAAGCAATTGTCAAGTGTTGTAGTACATCTAGCGGCACAGGCTGGAGTTAGATATAGTATTGAGAAACCAAAAAGAATATCTTGATACAAATATCATAGGAACTTTTAATATTCTAAATGCACTTCCTAAACATAATATTTCTCATTTTTATTAGCATCTACATCGTCTGCATATGGATGCTAATGAAAAACTTCCGCTTACTCTGAATGCGATGCTACTCAAATGCCTTTAAACCTTTATAGTGCATCAAAAATTTCGACAGAAGTAATGGCGCATTCATATTCCTACATATATAAAATTCCTACAACAGTATTTAGGTTCTTCACAGATTTATGGGCCCATGGGGGTAGGCCTGATATGGCTCTTTCAAGTTCACCCCTAAGAATATATTATTAGATAGAGAAATTGATGTATTTTGGGAATGGAGAGATGTATAGGAGACATATACATTACAGCTGCAGTTGACTAAAGCAATTCAATTATTAATTAACAGAATACCCAAAAAACCAAAAAGAATGTGATAGTGACTCAATATCTTCTGTAGCTCCATTTAGAATTTGTGAATATAGGGAATTCTAAGGTGTTAATCTTATGGATTTTATAAGGAGAAATTGAAAAGAACTTAAATAAGAAGAAGCTAAAATAGAAGTTTTTACCCTATGCAGGTAGGTGATATAAAATCAACACTTGCAAATAATAAACTTCTCTATGATTTAACTAATTTTCTTCTCAGAATATCATATAAAGAGGGAGTTAAAAATTTTACAGACTGGTATAAAGGATTTTATAAATAATGAAAGTAGCTGTTATAGGAGCTAGGGTATGTTGTTGGATTGCCGCTAGCTAGTTGAGATTGGTAAAAATAATGAATGTATGAGGCCACAACGATATCAATTCAAAAAAGGACCTCTCAGGTTAAAAAATCTATAGACATTACAAATGAAGTTGAAGCAAAGGAATTTTAAAAGAGTCGAAGCAAGATTCATTTCACAGACAATGAGAAGGATATCTGTGAGCATTGATGATATTTTCATTATTACAGTTACCAACGCACCAATTAATAAGAACAATGGCCAGTTTGACTTGCGTTTTCTTAAAGAATCAAGTGAGCCCCTAGTTGGAAAGTATATAAAACCTAAGTCAATTATTGTTTATGCAGGTCAACTGTTTATCCCGGGATAACCAGAAGAATACTGCGGCAACGTATAATAGAAAAGATATCAGGACCCAAGATTAATGATGACTTTTCCACCATGGCTACTCTCAGAGAAGAATAATCCAGGTGATAAGGAGGCACACCCTCAAAACTATGAGTTAAAAGTTCGTAAAATATCAGCTTCAAAATCAAGAAGCGCTTGAGAATTCTTAGAAATTTTTATGGAAAAATCCACAGCAGCTGCGAGGTTTATGAGGCTAAATCAATTAAAGTTGCTGAAGCAGCAAAAGTAATTAGAAAACACTCAAAGGGATGTGAGATATTGCACATTAATGAATGAGTTATGGCATTTGCTATTTAATAAATTGGAAATCAATAACTTATGATGTTTTGAGTGCTACCAAATACAAAAATGGAATTTTCTTAATTTTACTCCAGGCCTGGTAGGTGGCCACTGTACAGGAGTTGATCCTTACTATCTAACTTACAAAGCAAAAGAAGTTGGATTCAAACCAAATTTAATATTAAGCGGAAGAAAATTGAATGATGGAATGCATGAAAGTTTAGGCGAAATTCTTATAGATTCATTAATTGATAAAGGCCATAAACCAGAAAACTTAAATGCCTTAATTTTGGGATACACATTCAAAGAAAACTGTCCTGATATTAGAAACTCAAAGTTGAGAATTTAAAATTTTTCTTAAAACAAAATTTAAATCTGTTGAATGCTTTGACCCTATATAAATGACGATCCAGAAGGAAGTCTATAGTTCAATAAATTTTAACAATGGCAAGGTTTATGATGTGGCAATACTTGCTGTAAAGCATGAGGAGTTTAGAGAATTCATTCATAATTACAAAAGGTTAATCCCTCTATCATTACATTCGATTTTAAGGGGTTCTATGATTCTGAGAATGTTGATATCTCAATATGAAAAATTTTCTAAAAAACTTAAAAAGATCTATATCCTTTTTAATAGAAAACAAAAAATTAAACGGTATTACTTTTCTCATCTATGTTTCTTGCCGGGTTTTAGAGGCTCATAAGTATTGGTCTGAGTTTTCCATTCTTGGCTTCAATTGGTTCACCTGAGACAATATTAAGTAACGATAGTCTTTCTCAATATCTTGAATTTTAGGATAACTACTCCTAGAGATCTTATATTTGCTACTACTCTTGGATTTATTTCTGCTGTTTTGCTAAGTTCAGCTTTGAGGCTTTTCTTGTTAAATTTTTAACAAATTTCTCATTCAGTGTAGGCTCATTTATTGCTAGAAAGGCGTATTCTGAATACACTTAAACAAAGCTATGAAGATATTCTCACTATTAATACTAATGAAGTTATAAGCACGATAACAAATAAGACACATACGCAATTATTTTACATCTTTAATTCCTTTTTAACACTTCTAAACTCAATGATAATTGCGCTAATAATTGGTTTAGCACTTTTTCTTAATAGACCACAAGTTACCCTGTTAGCGTTAGTTTTTTTGGAATATCTTATTTAATAATTGCTCAGTTTTCGCAGAACCGATTAAAGATTAGTAGTGAAATTATTGCTAGGAAGGCTGATCATTTAATAAAGATATTATTAGAAAGTTTGGTTCTGTGAAAGATATAATACTGAATCAAAATTATGATCCATATCTTAAAGACTTTGGAGAATCCGATTGGGATCTAAGAAAATCACAGGCTACTAGAACAATACTAGGACAATCTCCTAGATTTGTGATGGAAGGTTTAGGAATGACATTGATAGCAATCTTTTGCCTATATCTATTCATCAAGTGGCAATTTCTCTACAATCCTACCTCTATGTGGGGACTTTTGCATTAGCTGCACAAAGGTTATTGCCAATACTCAACAAGGTTTTTCATCATGAGCAAATATACAAAGTGGGAAAGTTTCACTAGATGACATAATCGATTTAGTCCAGAAACAGCCCTGTAAATTTATCAAGAACAAATGAGAAAATTAGTTTTGAAAATTTCTTAGAGCTTAAAGACCTTTCGTATAGTTACCCTTCATCACAAGAAAAAGTTCTAGAGAATGTAAACCTCAAAATAAAGAAAAATCAAATTATAGGAATAATTGGTAAAACAGGGTCTGGCAAAACAACCCTTATGGATATATTTGCTTGGATTGTGCCACCAACAAAGGGTAATTTATTTATAGATGGCAAAATAATCGATAGCAAAAATATACGTAGTTATTTCAATATTATTTCACATGTATCGCAGGATATATTCATATTTAATGATACTGTAGAGAATAATATTGCTTTGGGTAATGATATATAAGAAATGATGATCTTCAAGCTGCGTTAAAAATCTGACCTATTGAGTTTATAGATAGTAGAGAGGTAAAAGAAGCAGTTGGAGAGAGAGGAGCTTCATTATCTGGCGGTCAAAAACAACGAATTGCAATTGCAAGATCATTCTTACAAGAATGGCGAAATAATTTACTTGATGAGGCTACAAGCGCATTAGATGAGCTTACTGAAAAATTTATATATGATGAATTTCTTTCACTCAACAAAACAATTATAATCGTTACTCATAGGCTTTCTTCTCTAAAATATTGTGATGAAGTTTATATTGTGAGAAATAAAACTTTAGACAAGGTTAGTGATTTAAAAAATTTAGAAAATTATTTTGATCAATAAAAAAACTATTATCCAGTGCTCAGCTTATAATAAGGACTATTTTAACGATTTAGATATTCTCATAAACAAAAAAAAAATATTTCCTTATGCAAACTTATGCATATGGAATACATTTGGCCTATCAAGAACTTTTAAAGATAAAATTTTACTGCTTAATTTTTTAAAAGCATTCAAAAAAGATAAGGAAGAATTTAGAAAACAAAAAGAGCTCGCTTTACTTAATATAAGCTTCGATAAGAACAGATAAGATAAGCCTAAAATTTTTCATCAGTATATTCCTAACTATTTATTTATTTTCAGCCTGAGAAGTCTGTTGAAAACTTAAAAAAATCTTTGAATACAGGGGAACAAACATTGAAAAAATTCATGAATCTTACTTGAGAATAAGTTATTCAAGAGGCATTTTAGCCTGCCACTTATTTTTTCTTATTTTTCAAAACATAAATACATTAAAAACTGAGAAAGTGGATTAATAAATATTCGGTATTGCTAACGAAATATACTCTACTCCCAATGGGTTCTAGCTGCTAATTATTTTATCAAGCAGGATAAAGAGATTTATTCAGTATGCAGAGGTTTCCTAAAACATAGAAGAAAACAGAATTAGCCATCAAAAATTTTATAAAGATCATAAGGAAAGGGGATACCCAAAGATCCTAGAAAAATTTGCTGATAGAAAGATCTAAGATAAAAATAATATGAGGTTTGCAGGAGGCAAAGATGACGTAACTTACTACATGAAAAAGTTCTTTAATAATAAAAACGAAGATATAAAAAAATATGATGATGTATTTTTTTGCATGATTTCATCTGACTTTTCTAGATTATGGAGATATGATTTGATGATCTAATTGAATGGGCTGAATATTCTTTAAAAGTACAAGCAAGAATTCCTTGAATATGTGTAAAAGCATAAAACTCACCCCAAATGCTTATGAATCCGGCGAAAGGTTTTATGAAGATTTGAGATCAAGATTTGTAAATGTTGATTGGCTGTCAAAAAGATCTTTCAAAACACATGTCTTTTTCAAAGTAATTTGGAGTAAGTGTGTGGGGGAGCGTACTTCAAGAGTTAGGTTACCATGGAATCCATCCATTGCAGTGGGTGAAGATTCAGGTTCTTCATTCAAATAAGTTCTTATCTAAGAGCAAAAAGAGAATATATGTCATATTTAAAGAATCCTGATAAGTTATTTAGTGATAAACTAAAAATTGGATTGAGGAATCTCAACTCTTTACGCTACATCTTGAGCTTAAAGATAGTTATGTAAATAAATTTGATGAAAATTAAGCATTATTGACTTGCTCAATCGATCTGAAAAAACTTTAAATTGCATAAGTCAACTTTGTGATAATTTTGACCAAAGAGATATATATATTGTTGATGACGCATCAACTGATGGAACTTATGAAAGTTGCTTATCCAAATTTCCTAAGTTCAACTCTTTACATCGAAAGGAGGTTTATATTGGGCAGGAGGCATGAATATGGCTCATGAAAATTAAAACTACAGAATTTGATTACTATTTTAGTCAATGATGATATTCATTTAAAAAATAATTGGTACAGTTTAATAATAAATGATTTAAATTCTGCTCAAAGAAAACAGACAATTTTATTCTCTCAGGCTGTTTGAAGATAGGTAAGGTAATTTATCTTATGGTGGGGTGAAAGAAATCATATATTTTACACCCATTAAAATTTAACAAATACCTCCCAATGGCGGCATACAAAACGTTGATACTATAAATATGAACTTTACAATTGTTCCAGAAAAAAACAATAGATAACATTGGTTTTTTTAAAGATTATTTCATTCATGGAGGTGCAGATTTTGAGTATGGATTAAGAGCAAAGAAAAAATGGCACAGATGTATTCATTTCCTCTAATACTTACTAGGATTTTGCGACAGAAACTCAGACATTGGCATCAAATGATAAAAATTTAGGATTTGTTGAAAGATTGGAAAAATTCCATTCAATCAAAGAGCAGCCCTTTCAGCAAGAATGAAGTTTTTCCAAGAAGCATGGAGGAACCATTATGGTTCTTATATTTTCCCCTCCCATACATCCAGGATATTATTTAATTTATGAAAATTAATGCAGTCTACGCTTGCCACTTTAATATAGGTGGAAAACTCAGGCAAAGTAGGGCGACAAGACAAAAGCTTTATTATCTTTCAAAAACACTAACTTCATTAAAAATTATCAGTGGAATATCAGGGCCTAAAATATTAAGGGTTTTAGTCCTTCTTGGATTAGAAGCTCAAGAGTTATTATCTTATTGTTGACTGAAAATTTAATATTTATATTAGTAGAGGGTATATTAGGCTAATTAGTTGTTGGGTTCGAAAATTAATAAAATAAAGATTGTGAGGAAGTCCATGGCTTAGAAAGTGAAGAACAGGTGCAAAAACTTTTGTAAAAACTGATCTATCAGTTTGTGGAAAAGTAATTAGAAAAATTTTAGAAAATTCCAGACTTGATAATCGTTAATCATGAATCCTATAAAAAATACTATGAAAAAGTCTTTCAAATAGCGAAATATTAAAGTGATTTATAATGGTTCGATCCAGATCAAAATCAAAATTAACCCGTCAAACACAGAAGAGTTATTTTCATTTCAGATGACTTTTTTATGTTGATATATGTGGATCTGTTCTACACTGGCATGGAATAGATAGTTGGAAATATGTTGCAGAAAAACTGCCAAAAAATTTAAGATTGTGATTGGAGGATCCAGGGTAGATTATGAAGAGATTCATAATATTACACCATTGAATTCACAAGAGTGCTGACCTTCTCTAGCTGCTGACGCTGTGACAATCCCTCAGCCTATTGGTAGAACAAACCCAGGAACCCACTTAAACTCTATGATTATTTTTTATCTGAAGAATTTTGTAATAGTTCAAAGTAATATTATGGGCTACTCTGATGAAACAAAATATTATGGTAATTATTTAGAGAGTTAATTTGAACTGAGATAGATAAATCAGTATCTAAAATAGTGAATCTATAACAGCTCTGACATTTACCTGCTCAATATCAAACCGTGCTGTTCATTAGACAGAACTGAATAAATGGAAGAGTGAAATTGAAAAGTTATTTTGAAGAGAATAGCAAATTTAAGCCAAAGATTTTTGCCTTTCTATTATTTTCATTGGTGATTTCGTAATTATCGCATTTAGAGACACTACGATTGGAAGTGATAGTGTGAGGTATGTTGGAGATAGATCTAAAAATTATCTAGATTACGATCTTACCTTGGTAGAAATGAGCCAGGCATCTATATTTTATGTTCATTAGCAAAATGCTTGTGGAAGTTATGAATTATTTTTTTCTTTCAAACATTTTTATTACTATGTTATCAGTTCTATTCAATAAAGAATTTTATTTCCAGAACTCCTGTTTTTAGTAACTCATCTTATTTGCTCGTTTTTTTGGCAACAATATTGCTTTCAAATGGTACTCTGTTGTCATACATCAAATTCACTTAGACAGGGAACCTCAGCATATTTAATTTTTCTACTCTTTCTCTCTTTTTATAAAGACAAAAATTAAGTGGCTTATTAGCGTTTTGTAGTGCAATTCTTTTCCATTTAAGTTCTTTTTCTAGTCTTACCCTTTCTTATACTTTTTTATTCCCCTAAAACTATTAATGGTTATGTTTTTTCAGGCATCATTTTAATTTCAGGGGCTTCAGAATTATTGATTAAAAATATTTCAGATATCACAGGAATACCATTATATGATTTCCTTATTTTATGCTGATAGCGCAAAAGATTTAGGTGTTCAAGCTAGACTATTTATTTATACATTGTTTTGGCCAGTATGTTTTCTTGCAGTAAATAGTAAATATTTCTCTATGAATCCAATGAGTGCAATGAAAATGATATTGATGAAATCATATATAGTGCTTTCGATGCCCTATTTTTATTTTAGTTTTGGTCCATATTCCACCCGCTACTCTTTTTTGCTTGTAGTTGTTTTTGCCAATAATTTCAACAGTTTTTATCTATGATTTAAAAATATCAGATTACCAAAAGAGCTTAATCTCAATTATCTTTCTTTTGGGGATGATTATTTACTCTATATTTTATTATTTAAACCTATTTTGAAAAAAGTATTATTAACATCGAATCTGTACATGGAACATCACCGCACTTTGGAAACAATTTAATTTCAAGCTTAGTAAGTGCAGGATATGTAGTTTGGCTTTGTGCTCAGATATCAATACTAATTTTGATTACATAAGCAAAAGAGTGTAAGTTGGTTAGTTGGCTACTTCAATCCCTCTGGCACTAACCCTTTCAAAGAAATATTTTCACTAATATCTTTTATATTCTTGATGAATAACTTAAGCCAGATATTGTTCTTTCCTTTACACTACAGCCCAATCTCTACACACTTTAATTCCTTCAAAAATTCTTAATTTCAAAAGCATAATTAATATCTCTGGTTTAGGATCAATATTTATTGAAAATAAATTTCTTGCGAAGTTATCAAAATTTATTTTACAAAATTTCAAGGCAAAAATCTATATTTTTCCAAAATGACTCAGATAAAAATTTTTTCCAATTCGAACAAAATAGGAATTAATAGCTCTTATTTAATTCCTGGAAGCAGTATTGACCTTTAATCAATTTATGTACAAAATATGCAAAATGCTGAAACAAAATAACTTTTCTTTTCATAGGTAGGATTTTAAAAGATAAAGGTATTGTAGAATTAATTGAGCATTTGCAGCTGCTAAGAGAAGAGGAAACAAAAATATTCATTTAAATATTATAGGATCACTTTATAAGGGAAATCCTTCAGCAATTTCAGAAAATGAATTTAAAGAATTAATTGCCGTTGATGGAGTGCGTTATTTAGGGCATCAACATAATGTTAAAAGATTTATTTATGAATCACATTTTATAGTTCTTCCTTCTTATAGAGAAGGTCTTTCTAGAACACTATTAGAAGCTTGTGCTTGTGGCAGACCGATTGTAACGAATGATGTTCCAGGATGCAGGAATTAATCTCAAAAATGGTTTTTGTGCACTCTAAAGATATCATTTCGCTAAAATCAGCGCTGAAACAAGCCTCTGAGTTAGATATACAGATGAAGAAACAGAATACTGGAATGGAAGACGACTTGTAGAAAAGCATTATGATATTGAGAAAGTAATAAAAAATATTTAGACTGTAAATTAAGATAATTAGTATTCATCACTTAAAATAATATTGAGTGCCCAGTGCCTGCTTTCCCTAATGCAAGGTTTAAATAAAGAGCATGTATCTCTTTGAGATCAGTTTTTGTACCAAATGAGGGAGATGTAAATTTATTAGAAAATATGTGCATAATGTCTATGTTGATCAATGTATACTACCTTTTCATAACAGTACTGTTTCTGGTTTATCTTTCAAAAAATAATTAAAGGAATAGTGGGCACTATAGTAGCACCATTATTTTGCTTCAAAATTTTAAGACGAAACCAGATATTGTGCATATCAATTCATCTTTCTAGTTATTTATGGTGTTTTCATCAAAATTATGAATAGAAAAGTAAAGCATATGTCATTTTAGAACCACTTCTTAAAAATGCACTTTCACGAATATTCGTATTCTTGATACACAAGTACTGCGATGAGATAATTGAATTACTGATGATGAAATAAGACCTTTCCTAAAAACTATAAGTCTAAAAAGACTAAAGGTAATAAAAACCCTATATTCCCATTAGATTGCAAACTAAGTCTAACCCAAAAAACAATCTAGATCTAGAAATTTCCTTTACCTATCGAGATTTACAAAGGAGAATGGTATAGAACGATTTTCATTAAGATTGCTTCTTTTTCTGAAATAAAATTATCAATTCATTTCTGCAGTAGGTGCAAAAATACAGCGATGAATGAAAACATCATCAATTTGACAATACTCAAGGAAACACATGAAATAAGCCAGCACTTAAGGGATAGCAATTTTCTCGTAGCCTTTTAAAACTCCACATTTCTCTAGATCTGTAATAGAGGGTATGTTTTATGGTGTAATTCCAATTGTGTATGATATATCGCCATTAATAGACTAATTGTTAATGATGAAATGGCTTATAGTGAAGAATTTTAATGAACTTAAAGAATTAATGATTAAATTAATAAGTGCACAGATTTTGATTTAGAAAAATTAAGAAATAATTGTATTAGGTACGCTAATGAAAATTACA
This sequence comes from Gammaproteobacteria bacterium, assembly GCA_038147295.1. Lineage (GTDB taxonomy): Bacteria > Pseudomonadota > Gammaproteobacteria > Magnimaribacterales > TMED112 > TMED112. The sequence continues at coordinate 168,497 of JAYQTH010000001.1, read as the reverse complement.
AAACTTCAGAAATAGTAAAAAAGCTTTATGAACTTATTTAGAAGTTAATTAATTTAATGTATAGCTTTGTTTTCTACTGGAGAATAAAGTTAAGGCCTTGATGCGATATTTTAGGGTTTAAAAATCAGGGGCTAGGTAAATCTGTATGGCAATGGAAAAATCATTATTGGTAAAAATTTTAAAGGCAAACTCTGGAAAAATTTAATCCTATTGGGGGTGACTGTTATACATGTTTGGTTGCAAACAAAGGAGCAATATTAAAAATTGGAGACAACGTTGGAATATCCAACAGTACAATATTTTGCACAACTAAAATTGAAATCTATGATCACAAAAATTGGTGCCTCAGTAAAAATATATGATACCGACTTTCATTCAAAGATTACATCGAAAGAAGAGATTTCTCTCTTGATAAATTATCTGCTGTTAAAAAACCCATAGTTATTAATGATGATGTTTTTATAGGGGCACACCTATAATCCTTAAAGGTGTGAGTATTGGCAAGTCTGCAATTATTGGTTCAGAAGTGTTCTACGATCAGATGTTGAAGATAAAATCAACCTTCTACAACTAATATTCAAAATCAATTATAATAGCCTAAAATATCTTCTGATTATTATGAAACTTTTTTATCCATTAATTTTGATTTTCTTTTTTAGTTCTCATTTAATTGCTCAAGCTCTATTAAATGAAGATCGATTAAATCAGTTAGGCATCTTTCTGAAGATATTCGACAGAATTTAGTAAATCAACAAAATGAAGCAGAAACCCTAGACCTAGAATTTGCAAAAAATTAAATAATAGAGAAAAAGAAATTTTAGAAGTTGAAGAAGAGGAATTTTTGCCTGAAATTTTTGGTTTAAAGTTTTTTAATAAAAATATACAAAATATATATTCCGGTTCTGCTGTTTTAGATTTTCCTCTTTATTCAGATTATACAATATCTTTTAATGATAAAATCCAGGTTTTGCTTACTGGAAGCATCAATAATTCATATGCTTTAAGGGTCAATTTATCAGGCACTGTTTTGATCCCAAACATAGGGGAAGTATCTCTTCTAAATCTCACAATAGAAGAGGCAAACAAAAAGTCCAAACAATTGATTAATGAATCCTTCGTTGATTAAAGGCAAATTAAGTGTTGTTGAGGCATCTGAAAAATAACCATACTTGGCCTTATAAAAATCCAGGAACCTACTTAATCAATCCATTTACATCTAATTGAGGCTTTGAAATATGCGGGCAGGTTAGAAAGAAATGCAGATCTCAGAAAAATTATTTTAAGAAATAGTTATCTTAATGAAAGCGTCGACCTATACGAATTTTTAATAAAAGGAGATGTCACCAATATTTCTCTAAGGAATGGTGATGTAATAGTAGTGCCAGCAACCTCTAAAATTGTAAATATACAAGGTGAAGTGGAAAGGCCTATGATGTACCATTACAAAGAAACTGACACAATAGAAGATCTCATAAAATTTTCTAAAGGGTTCACAAGAGAAGCAAATGAAAACAGAATAAGCATAACTGAACTCAAAGATGGTTTAGTTTATAAACCAAATTACTTCTTAAAAGAAGTAATGGTAAAAAACAAATTGACGAATTAGTCATGGAAGCGAAAAGTCACTAAACCAAAAGATTTGGTTATTGAGGAGTCTGTTTCTGAGGGAGTTTTTAGAATTTGAATTAAATTCAAATTTAATAGAATTCCCCTAAGAAAATTATCATTTTCTAGCGATATATACCCATATTATGCAGTTTTAAAGTCTACTGATAGAACAGGGTAAATGTCAAACATGAAACTTTTTCCTTAGCCTCTCCCGAGTCTTACAGTCAATTAAAACTATCATATAACCCTGTGCTTAGGTTCTTTTACAAGAAATGAAATTTTAGTCTTGTCTGAACTGTTGGTTGAAAATAAAAGAAAAAGAAATAGCCTCAGCCAGAAGCTATTGAATATGAATTATCTCAAAATTTTATGTTAGAAAAATAGCAATCAGAGATATGACTTAAAACAAACAAAACAACTATCCTAATGTAAAATTTTCAAGAAGAAAAAGGATACATTTGATCCAATGGTTAAAAGAATTTGAGAATCTTAAATTCACCGAGCTTCTTGAAATCAGAATAATGGGACGCAGGCTCCACTAGATGAGCTAGAAAGTTTCATTGATTCAACCCACCTTAAAACTATTTTAGTTCCAAATAATGAATATATCTTTCCAATTGTTGGTAGAGTTTCTGCTAAAAATGATTTTTGACTTCTTAGATTTAAATACCCAACTAATCCCAGAAAAAACTCTGTCACCTTTATAGATAATGTGGTTGTAGGAGATGTTAATAATAGCTACGAGGCAAATGACATACAAATATTTTCTTTTCCATCAATAGATCAAACATTAATCAATGTCACTATTACTGGCCAATTAATAATCCTGGAAATTTTTTCTGTAAGTTCATCAACGTCTTTGAATAATTTGTATAAACTTGCTGGAGGTTTTAAAGATAATGCATCAATTAAAGGAATTATTATCAGTAGAAAATTTATTAAAGATAAAGAAAGGCAGCAGTTGAGGAAGCTGCTAAGAAGATTCTCTGATGTAATGATTGCTCAAAATATCAAATCCCTTAAATGGCAATTCTGTACTCACTGCCAGACCTCACAGGGTTATTATCTTTATCTAATAACATTGAATATGCTGAGATTAACAGGAGACTTTCAGCCTGAATCAGTAGCTCAACAACTTAACCCTTGAAGATGGAGATGAAATTATATTCCTTATAAACTAAGTACTGTTATGAAGGCTACAGGAGAAAGTTTTAAAACTCAAATACATCGATTGTAAATCACAAGATTCATATTTCAAGATTAGCAACATTGAAAATGCAGGAGGCTATAGTTCTTATGCAGATAAAAATGAAATTTATGTTATTAAAGCAAACGAGGAAACATTTAAAAATAAATACAAATCCATTTAGTAACAATATATATCCAGATCCTGGAGACACAATTGTAGTGCCAAGAAATGTAGAAAGAAATTATCATTGGTTCCTCTAGTGAGTGCTATAACTAGAGTAATTTCAGGATATTAGCTTTCATGGCTGCTTCATTAAATGCAATACAAAGATAAAATTCTTCTATTTTTTTTGCTCCAAAATCTTTATCTAGATGCTGGCACTAACTCTTATGGTCAGTTGGGTTATATAAATACGCCGTCTGCTTTCACTATGTCAAGAAAATTCAGTAAGTTTCACCTTGACAGAATGTTTGGACAGAAGATTGAATTTGCATTGCTAGTCCTTTTGATTTTTGATGCTTCAGTTTTCATGCTGACATTACAAGAAACTATATGGAGCAGGCTTTGGCCTAATCATACAAGCTGATAAGTTAGGATTTAACTTCAAAATTAAGATCAAGGGCAAGGATTCTTCCCCTGCTATCTCAATAGGACTAAAATGATTTTGCTGGCACTGATATTTTTCCTCTGAATATTTAGTCTTCTCTGATATTAGCAACAGACTTGAATATTCATTAGGTATAGGCTGGGGAAAATATAGAAATGGAATTAAGGTTAATAACCCGCTAACTTTAATTGATAATAATTTTAAAGAGAGGTCATTCAACTAAGTACAGGGGTGGTTCACCAGATTTTAACAATTATTTTTCAGGAAAATATGTCTGCTATATTTGCTGGATTAGGATTATACGTTAAGCAGGAGCTTTAAATTGAGTTGACAACAATTCTTAAGTCAACCTTTTTGAGATCCAGACAGATTATCCAACAAAAAAATTCGTTTAAAGACATGTTAACTCATTCAACTTAATAATTTCAGAAATAAGCTTTAGTGATTCGAGGATCAAGAACTTCATTTTAAATTGAGCTATAAAAACAAATTTCTCTAAATTTAGGGTTCACCAAATCAAAATAAATAAATAAAACTAATAACAAATGTGAAAACCTACAAAGAGCATTGAGCTTAATAAATTGGCTTGATAAGTGTTCAAGAAGAAAAATTATATGTATCAAGTTAAACAAAATACGTATCAGAACCAACATGTTCAACAAAATTGCTTTTAATAATTTAATCAATATAAACAAAAATGAAAATGACATAAATATCTCAATATTATGCTGATGAAAATTCATGAAATCAAATCAGATCCAAAACAAAAAATGTAAATATAAGGAATGCTAAAACAGTAAAAGATGAAGGTTTAATAAAGTCAAATCCCAAATTTTGTTACGCAAATACTTTCCATAAATCAATATTTCTCCAAGAATAAGAAAATTATATTGCATCGAGAGAGCAATTCTTCCATTTTGGAGGCATTTTCTCGAAGATGATTTAGATATCGTCTTTTAATGAAAACTTTCTCAGAGGAAATGTTTGGTGGCTTAGGTATGGAATATCTTTATTACCCCCAAGGATCATTAGTGTCTCTAGGTTTTGAAACATTTTATGTAAAGAAGAGAGACTATAACTTAAGATTAGGCTTTCAACAGTATGAAAATAACCTTACAAGAATAAATATAAATGCAAGAGAGCCAAATTTAGATCTGATGTTTAAGTTTTCTTATGGGGAATACTTAGCTGGGGATGAAGGCTTTACATTTGAAGCTTTAAGGCAATTTAAGAATGGAGTTGAGTTTGGCATCTTCGTTTCAATAACAGATGTTACTGCAGAACAATTTGGGGAAGGCTCCTTTGATAAAGGAATTAAGTTAAAAATTCCATTTGATTTCTTTAAGAAAAGTTCTAAATCTCTGGGAAGGTTTGAGTGGCATCCTCTTACAAAAGACCCAGCATCGCTGTTAAAAAAATCTGTTGACCTTCATGAGAGAATAGGGTCGTTCAGGATATATTAAAAAAAACCGCCTTATGGCGGTTTTTTTTAATTAAATAGTTTCTTAGGTTGAAGTATCTGTACTTGTTGAAGTATCTGTACTTGTATCTGTATCTGTACCAAGGCCTACTGTTGATGTATCAGTATCAGTATCAGTATCGGTATCGGTATCGGTATCAGTATCGGTATCGGTATCGGTATCGGTATCGGTATCGGTATCGGTATCGGTATCGGTATCGGTATCGGTATCGGTATCAGTATCGGTATCGGTATCGGTATCAGTATCGGTATCGGTATCGGTATCGGTATCGGTATCGGTATCGGTATCTGGCTCAGGAGTTGGCTCAGGAGTTGGCTCTGGAGTTGGCTCTGGAGTTGGCTCTTGGCTCTGGAGTTGGCTCTGGAGTTGGCTCAGGAGTTGGCTCAGGAGTTGGCTCTGGAGGGCTCAGGAGTTGGCTCTGGAGTTGGCTCTGGAGTTGGCTCTGGAGTTGGTGCTGGTAGTTGGTATTGGTGATGGTGCTGGTGCAGCATCATCATCAGCTAAAGAAGCACCCCCTGCAAAAGCAGCAGCTAAAAATATTGCGATGTCACTCGCACTGAGACCCTCTAAGTTAAATGATGAGTCTTCGTTGCTTTCATTTTCTTGTCCATCTTCTGAATCATCCTCATCTTCTGAGTTATCAGCATCTTTTAATTCATCATCTTCGACAATTGCCTCATCTTCCTTTTTAACAGCTGTTACTTCTTCATCTGAAAATATATTTTTTGCCGGCAAAAGTAGCAAGGCAAGCAAAATTCTTAAAAACATGTTCACAATAATATCCTCTTCTAATATCCTCTTTATTGATTACTTCGACCAACTTCAAAGCAATAAATCAAATTCTACACTTAATTTTCTAGTTTGTAGAGAAAAAATATAATTTTATTGTATAAAAAAATCACATAACGTTTTGTTAAAAATGTATTTTGTACAATAAAAGTAACTTAATTTCTTATAAGACAGTTGCTTTTTGGGCATATATTAGGTTTTTGAGATTTTTTTTAGAGAAAAAAAAGTAGAATACACATGAAATGGAAACAAAAAAAAACTCTCAAGCTATAAATGCTGACGTAAAGGAATGGGTTGAAGCTTTAGAAAATATTTTGCTTCTGGATGGAAAATCTTTCTCTGAAGAACTATTAGCTAGAGTAATAACTGAAGCCAAAAATCTTGGCTTAGATATTGATAACAATTCTCTACTCCCCTTTAAAAACTCTGTTCCAAAAGATTTGGAGCTAGACTACCCTGGGGACTTAGATAAAGAATTACGAATCAGACACCTTATTAGATGGAATAGTCTTGTAATGGTCCTTAAGGCAAATAAAACAGAAGACCTTGGTGGACATATATCAACATACTCTTCAGCTTCAACTTTATATGAAGTTGGATTTAACCATTTCTTTAGGGGGGATGATGATCAGCTTGGTGACTTAGTGTACTTTCAAGGCCATTCCTCTCCAGGAATTTATGCCGATCTTTTCTTGAAAAGGTTTTCAAAGACCAACTAAATAATTTTAGACAAGAAGTCGATAAAAATGGTCTTTCATCATATCCTCACCCATGGCTTATGCCTGATTACTGGCAGTTCCCTACAGTTTCAATGGGGCTTGGGCCAATTTTTGCAATCTACCAAGCTCACGTAATCAAGTACCTTGAAAATCGTGAACTTATTCCAAGAGCAGATAAAAGAAAAGTATGGGCTTTTTGCGGAGATGGAGAAATGGATGAGCCGGAATCAATGGGAGCGATAGGACTTGCAGGTAGAGAAGGATTAAATAATCTTATTTTCGTCATTAATTGCAACCTGCAGAGGCTTGATGGCCCAGTAAGAGGTAACTCTAAAATTATTACCGAGCTGGCAAATCAATTCTCAAGTGCAGGCTGGAATGTTGTAAATCTAATTTGGGGTAGGAAGTGGGATGATCTGATACAAACAGATAAAGATGGCTTATTGCAAGAAATTATGGATAAAACAGTTGATGGAGAATATCAGAACTTTAAATCTAAAGGAGGCGACTATACCAGAAGAAAATTCTTTGGAAAAAGTGAAGAGGTGTACAAAAGGGTAAGCAACATGTCTGATGAAGATATTGAAGCTCTAAATAGAGGAGGTCACGATCCAATTAAAGTTTTAATGCTTATAATCAGGCATATTTGGAAAAAGCACAGACCAACTGTTATTTTAGCATTTACTATCAAAGGATATGGGATTGGTTCTAAACAAGCTGATAATGCAACTCACCAAGTAAAAAAACTTACAAAAGACAATCTGATCAGCTTTATAGAAAATTTTGATTTACCCAAAAAACAAATAGATGTTGATAATCCAGATTTCATAGAGCTTGATCCCAAAGATGAGTTATTTAAATATCTTAATTGAGAGAAGAAATAAACTGGGAGGCTTTCTGCCAAAAAGAAATGTTTCAAGACAGAAATTAATCCCTCAATCAAGATCTTTTTAAAGAATTTGCTAATTCAATCGAAAGAGAACAATCAACAACAATGATATTTGTAAGATTGCTTACAAAGCTGCTTCGAGATCAAAAAATTGGAAAAATATTGTTCCTATTGTTCCAGATGAAGCAAGAACATTTGGTATGGATGGCTTATTCAGGCAGTTTGGAATCTATTCTTCAGTTGGTCAAAAATATGAACCAGAAGATGCAGATCAAGTAATGTTTTATAGGGAGAGCAAAACAGGCGTTCTATTGGAAGAAGGAATAAATGAGGCTGGTGCTTTTTCAGCTTGGCTTTCGCTTGCAACGTCATATTCAAATAATAAATTCCCAATGATCCCCTTTTACATATACTACTCAATGTTTGGTTTTCAACGAATTCATGATTTAGCATGGGCTGCAGGAGATTCAAGAGCAAGGGGGTTTTGCTTGGTGCTACATCAGGAAGAACAACACTTAATGGCGAAGGCCTTCAGCATCAGGATGGCCACAGCCACATTTTAGCGGGAACAATACCCAATTGCAGATCCTATGATCCATGTTTTCATATGAGGTAGCGACAATAATCAAAGAAGGAATAAAGGATATGTACGAGCTTAATAACGACAGATATTATTATCTTACACTTTTGAACGAGAATTATAATCATCCAGAAAGACCAAGTTATGTTTCAGATGAAATGATTATGAAAGGAGCATATCCGTTCTCAAAGCAGAAATCACCAGACATTAGAATGCTGGCATCAGGCTTAACATTGAATTTTGCTATTGAAGCACAAAAAATTTTAAAGGAATATGATATATCAGTAGAAATTTGGTCAATAACAAGTTTTAATGAGCTTTATCGAGATGGAATTAAAGTAGAAAGGTCAAATAGAATATTCGAAAAAACAGAAAAATCATATGTAGAAAATTGCTTTAACCAGGAATTGCCTACAATTGGAGTTTCAGAATACCAAAGATCTTATGCTGAACAGATAAGACAGTGGGTTGGTGGAGATTATTTAGTTCTTGGAACTGACGGTTTTGGGCGTAGTGATACAAGAGCAAAGCTGAGAAACTTCTTTGAGATTAGCTCTCAACATTTAGTGATTAACTCTCTGATTATGCTTGGAAAAACCAAAGAAGCAAATGAATATAAGGCAAAAAGTAATATGAAAATTTCAAAGGATGCCCCATGGAAAAACTAGAACTATAGAATTAAAATCCCAAATCTTGGTGAAGCTGAATCTACACAAATTATTGAAATTAACATTAGTGCAGGGGCAGAAGTAAGTGAAAATGACCCATTGATAGTGCTTGAATCTGAAAAAGCTGCAATGGAGATTCCTTCAGATTTTGCTGGAGAAATTTTAGAGGTTTACGTTACAGAGGGTGAAGAAGTATCTGAAGGGCAACCATTTGCAAAAATAAAAACAATCAAAAAGAATGTTGAACAAAAAACAGACAGCTCTGCATTAGATAAAAACAGAGACACAAAACCTCAGACACTTGAGCAGGAAGAAGTAATCTCTATCAACTTTACTGGTGTAAATGCTGGACCAGCCGTTAGAAAATATGCAAGAGAATTAGAGATTAATTTAAAACTTATTGTAGGCACAGGGCGCAATAACAGAATAACTAAGGATGATTTAAAAAATTTTATTCATTCAAAAACAACAGATCAACCGAAATTCCCAACAGAAAAAAACTTTACAAGATTCGGCTCATTTGAGGTTAAGAAATTAAGCAAAATCAGAGCTTTAGGGGCTAAGAATATGTCAGATTCTTGGTCTACTATTCCTCATGTAACGCATTTTGAAGAAGCTGAAATGACTGCAATAAATGCCAGCAGATCAGAGCTGCAGGTTTCGCCCTTATCTTTTTTTATTAAGATTGTTTCCAAAGCTCTGGCTGAACACAAAATTTTTAATTCTTCATTATTAAGAAATAATGAAATTTTTAATTAAAGATTTTGTAAATATTGGCATAGCTGTTGATACACCTGATGGGTTGGTAGTACCAGTAGTTAAAGATGTTCTTAAGAAAAATATTATCCAAGAAATCTCTGATGAAATTTTGAGTTAGCTAGAAAAGCCAAGAACAAGAAATTGCTCAACAAAGACCTTGAAGGTTCAACTTTTACTATTTCAAGTTTAGGTAAAATTGGTGGAATTGGTTTTACACCAATAATTAACCCTCCTGAAGTGGCTATTCTTGCAATATCAAGAACAAAAAAGTTTTGAAATTTCTAAATTCTGAAATTGAAAGAGATAGAAGTAGTTCCATTTTCTCTTATCTTATGATCATAGAGTTATAAATGGTGCTGATGCTGGAAGGTTTATGAATGATCTTAAAATACAGGATTGAAAATTATTTAGAATGACAGATATTTTCCCAATTTCATTTTTAGTTGGAATTTTTTTAATATTTCTTGAAAAAATTAGAAATAAACTTGGCTTTGTAAATATAAGAAAGTCCATACAAACATTACACTCAAAATCTGTTTCAAGGTTTGGTGGCATTGCAATATTCAGCTCTTTAATAATTATTTCATTTTTTACTGATACACAAGAATATAGTTTCTTAAGAACTATGTTATTGTGTGTATGCCCCATATTTCTTCTTGGGATTCTTGATGATTTTAATAATTAATTTTTCTCCTTTAGTTCGATTGCTTGCTTAGTTTTTCCTTCAGCATTTTTATCATATTTTTATCTTGGAATAGAGGCGTATTCACTAGAACTGCCCATTATTGACAACCTTTTTAATTATCGAATTTTTTCTATTCTTTTTATTTGTTTTGCTATAGTGGGAATAGTTAATGCCTTTAATATTATTGATGGAATCAATGGTTTAGTTCTTCTTTTTTTCATTAAGTATTTGTCTATTGTTTTAATATCTTTTGGGTTTATCAGTCACAGATGAAATTGGCTTATTTTTGTTGCTATATTTTTCAATATTGGGAATCTTTATTCTAAATTTTCCATTTGGAAGAATCTTTATTAGGTGATGGTGGAGCATATTTTCTTGGAGCAGCATTAGCTCTTGGATTAATTAAAATTTACCAAGAAAACTCTTTTCACCTTGGTATGTTTTATTAATGCTCATTTATCCAGTTACAGATATTCTTGCATCTCTTGTAAGAAGGCTTATTTCTAGAAAATCAACTCTTGAACCTGATAATAAGCACCTTCATCATATGATCCTAAAACGAGTTACAAAAAAATGGGAATTAGCCTCGAGCAATAGCCCAACATTTTATAGTTACTTTTTAACATTTGGATTTTTTATTCCATTTATGCTTGGCAGCTAATTATTTTGTAAAGATACTATTATCTTGATGTCTCTTTGTTTTGATATGTTTTATTTCTTTTATTTTTGCTTGTATATAGTTTTAGTTCCCAAGAACTTTTAGAAAAAATGAATGAAGCTATTCATAACAGGTGCAAGCTGGTTATATAGGTGGCTCATTTCTTACTAAAGCTCTAAAGCATGGTTACCAAGTTTCATGTTTTGATAACTTGTCAAATTCAAATATTGAGCCTATAGATAAATTAAGACAGAATATAAATTTAAATTTTATCAAGACTGATTTGAATGATTATGGTCAAATTTCTCTGGTCTTATGAAAGATTTTTGTCCTGATGTAGTAGTACATTTTGCTGCTTTAAAAGTGTCGTGAATCTGATATGCATCAGAACTTTGATATACTAAAAATAATGTTGAATTACTAAGAAACCTTTTAGAGGTTATGAAAGAAAATGGAGTAAGTAAGTTAATTTTTCTTCAAGCGCTGCAGTTTATGGTAATCAAGATCAGCAGCCTGTCAGTGAGAATTCTGAGATAATGCCTATCTCACATTATGCTAAAACCAAAGCTAAGTGTGAAAGAATCATTAAAGAATATTGTGACAGGTATAAATTCAACTCTATTTCATTAAGATACTTTAACCCTCTAGGCTGCATAAGAAAATATTTTTTATGATCAGCATTAACAATGCAAAAGAAATGTGCTGGGCAATCTTATGACTTGCCATCTTAAAATGAGCACCTTTTTTAAAATTTATGGAAATGATTATCCAACTCATGATGGTTCAGCAATAAGAGATTACATTCATATTGATGATTTAGTTGAAGGTCATTTTAAAGCTTTGAATATTATAGATTTAATCAAGTTGGTTTTGAAGTAATTAACTTAGGGATCAAACTCTGGAGTAAGTGTGTTTGAGTTAGTTGATGTTTTTAATAAAGTGGCTAATACAAAATTACCCACAAAGATTGCGCCAAGAAGAATATCTGATTTAGCTGTATCTTATGCTAATACAATAAAATCAAATAAAATTTTAAAATGGCAAACAAAAAAAACACTGGAAGAGATGTGTAAAAGTTACCTAGAATTTTATGAAAATAGATGATAAAGAATTGACTTAGCCAATATTTACTAGCTAAATGCAGCAATTGAAGCTGGTGATTATTTGCTTTCAGAAAATAAGTTTTTAAATAAAGAAATCATCTGTGATTTGGGAAGGATATTAAATTGGAAATCGATAGAGAAACAGAAGAATTAATTAATAATAAAAATTTCATCTCTGGCATTTCAATGTATTGGAGAAGAGCTATGGTGACAATATACAATCTCAATTTAAGTGGATAGTTGATCCGTTAGATGGCACTTCAAACTATTTTCGTGGCTTAGATCAATGTTGTGTCTCAATAGCATTAATGGATGAAGAAGAAGTCTTAGTAGGCATAATCTTTAATTTTAATACAAATGAACTTTTTTCAGCCTACAAAGGCGGAGGAGCTTTTTTAAATGATAAACAAATTAAAGTCTCAGAAATTCATAATAAAGCAAATGCCTCATTAACAACTGGCTTTCCTGCATCTGAATCCTTGGAGTCATCAGCATTGTTCCTTAAAAATTTTAGTGGATGGAAGAAGATAAGGATGTTCGGTAGCGCAGCATTATCTTGTGCTTATGTTGCTTCTGGAAGATGTGATGTTTACCAAGAAAAAGGTGTCTATCTTTGGGATTTTGCAGCAGGCATTTGTCTTGTCGAAGAGGCAGGCGGCAAAGCTACTTATAAAAAAATTGATGATTCTAGATATTCAGTTAACTTTACCAATGGCAGGCTATGAAAATTGCCATAGTCGCTGACAAAAAAGCAGGCCATCTCAGTCAATGTCTTGGTCTTAGAGATATTCTAAAAAAACAGTCACATGAAAAAGATGTTTTTTATTTAAATCAAAACTTAATTTCTTTGCCTGGCTTTCTTGAAAGAACTTTATTGTTATTTGGGAAAAACTTTATTTTTTCATTTTAAAACTTCTAAATCCTAGTTTGGTTGAATTTAATTTCAATCTAGTAATTTGTTCTGGATCAAGAACTGCAATCCCTGCATACCTACTAGCAAAATCAACGAATGCAAAAATAATATACATTGGCACACCAAAATATCGAATTATGAAAAAATTTGATGGCATTATCTCAACCAAATCTGATCTGAGTAAAGTTTACAGAGTTATTACAACTGTTTTGCCACCTACAAAATTTATGCCTTTTAAGAAGGAGAATGCAATTAATTCTAATAGTTTGGTACTAATTGGGGGCGATGGTTCTGGTTATGATTATGGGGAAGCAGATTGGTATCGTCTTGCTTATGAATTTAAGTCTGTAAATACTACTTTTATAAATTCTAGAAGAACACCAAAATTTGCTTGGGATAATCTTAAGGAAAACAGCGGCCCAAACCAACAATTTATGGATCTCGAAAATACTCCTTTTGAGAAACTTAAAAATGCTATAGACACTCATGCAAATATTTTTGTCACAGCTGACAGTACCAGCATGATCGTAGAAATAATCACTAGGGGTTATTTTGTTAACGTAATCGAGTTGAGAGGGCCAATAAAAAGAGAACACCATCATGATATGATTGAGAATCTTCAAGCAAAAGGGTTATTAAAAATCATAAAACTCTCCGAACTACATAAATCCATGCCAAAACTACATGGCAATGTTAAGGAATTTGTATTGCAACAAAGAGATGATCTAAAACAACAAATACTTGCCCTTTTATGAGATCAGTTGTTTGGTTTAGAAACGATTTAAGGGTACTGGATAATCCAGCTCTTCATAATGCCTGCCTAGTATCTGATGAAGTCATCGGCATTTTTATGATTACTGAGGAACAGTGGAGTGAGCACGATGATGCAAAATGCAAAGTTAGCTTAATTTTAAGAGCTGTTGAAAGCCTCAAAAAATCATTGGAAAAAATTAATATTCCCTTAGTCATTATTGACGCTGGAGATTTTAAAAGCTCAGAGAAAGAATTGCTGACATTTTGCAAGAATAATGAAATTGCCAACCTTTATTTTAATTGTGAGTACCAAGTCAATGAGCTTAAAAGAGACAGGCAAATTTATAAAAATTTCAAGGAAAAGAATATTGGTGTGTTCAATTACCATGATCAAGTCGTCCATGTGCCAGGTACACTTAAAACCAAAGCGGGAGGAGATTTTAGTGTTTATTCACCGTTTAAAAGAAAATGGTTTGAAGAGCTTAGTGAGGATCAACTAAAAATACTTGAGATACCCAAGAAGCAAGAAGAGTTAAAACTAGATTCAATCAATCTTAGTGCCTATCAAGCTAAATATGCTTCAGATATAGATGATTTATGGCCTGTTTCTGAGGATCATGCGCAGCAAATGGTTGAATCTTTTCTTAAAACCAGAGGAGATGCTTATAAAGACGATAGAAATTTTCCTGCCATCGATGGATGCTCAAAAATTTCTCCCTATTTAAACATTGGTGTTGTTTCTTCAAAATGGTGCTTGATAAAAGCTAGAGAGCACAATAATAATCAGCTTGAAGAAGGTAGCAGGGGTATTGTTCATTGGGTTTCAGAGATTCTTTGGCGAGAGTTTTACAGACACATAATGTATAACTTCCCAAGGGTTTCAATGAACAAGGCCTTTCAAGCTTATACCGAAGATCTTAAGTGGTCTGAAAATCAAGAGCACTTTGAAAGCTGGATGAATTCGAGAACAGGAATCCCAATTGTAGACGCTGGCATAGAGGAGATGAAACAAACTGGCTGGATGCATAATAGGCTTAGAATGATTGTTGCCATGTTCTTAAGTAAAAATTTACTTATCGATTGGAGAAAAGGCGAAAAATTTTTCATGCAGCATCTTATTGATGGGGACTTGGCATCAAATAATGGTGGATGGCAATGGAGCGCTTCTACTGGCACAGATGCAGCTCCATATTTCCGAATTATGAATCCGGAAACACAATCTTTAAAATTTGATACTCAGGGTGAATACATTAAAAAATGGTTGCCGCAACTCAAAGATTGCCCAGTAAATGAAATTCATATGCCTTCAAATCCAGAGCAGTATGGTTATGTGAAACCAATTGTTGATCTAAAGCAATCTAGACAAGCCGCAATAGATGCATTTGGAGACCTAAAAAAGAGTTAAATTGAATCTTCTAGTGCTGCCTTAAATTCATCGAATTTAAATTGATAACCTTCATCAATTAGGGTTTTTGGAAAGACTTGATGACCCTCTGTGAGAAGCTCAGATGCTTCGCCAAATACTAGCTGATAAAACCACTTTGGCATATGAAAAATATTAGGTCTATGTAAAACGCTAGCAAGCATTTCCGACATTTGTTTATTCGTAATGGCATTTGGAGCTGTGAGGTTTACAGGCCCTTGTAATTTATTCTCAATGATAAAATCAATAGCTTGGATAAGATCGTATATGTGTATCCAAGAGACCCACTGCATACCTTTGCCAATCCTGCCACCAAGAAATAAGTTATAAAGCAGTTTCAAGGGTGCTAGAAACTTTGATTTTGGGCCCGCAACCACACCAATCCTTAGCAGTGAATTACATTCAATTTGGGATTTATTAATTTGAGATTCCCATTCTTGAACTAGCTGCAATGAAAAATTTGAGTCATGTTGTTTAACACTGTCTTCAGTGAATATTTCTGAGTGTGAAAAAGGATAGAAGCTTGTAGCTGAGGCTTGAATGTAGTGTTGTACATTAAATTTATCTAAGTTTTGCAAAAGTTTTGATGAATATTTAACTCGGCTATCGAGTATTATTTTTTTTCGTTTTGGTGTCCACCTCATGGGAAAAATACTAGCTCCGGCTAGATTAATAAGAACATCGCAGGACTCTAATGAGCCGATATACTCTTCTTTATTTAATGGAAATCTACTAAGTATTTTTATGTTGTATTTTTTTTGAAATTTTTTGTAGAAAGCTTGCCCAATATATCCTGAGCCGCCAGCTAAAATTATCTTTTTCAAAACTACTCTCCAATTAATCTATAAAGTAAAATAATACATTATGGAAATAAATAAGTTTTACATTAATGGAAAGTGGGTTACTCCTAATGGGTCAGAAAAAATTGATATCTATAATCCAGCTACTGAAGAGAAAGTTGGTCAGGTAGTTTCAGGAACAGAAGATGATGTTAATGCAGCAGTTACAGCTGCAAATAATGCGTTTGCTGTTGCTGCCAATTTATCTTTGACAGAAAGAAAAACAATTTTGCAAGAAATCTTAGATGGGATGATGGAGAGAAGGTCAGATCTTGCTCAAGCAATTTCTGAAGAAATGGGTGCTCCATTGAAAATGGCTGGCAGTGCACAATTTGGTGCTGGCACAATTCATTTTAAAAATACTTTAGCTGTCATAGATGATTTCAAATTCCAAGAGATACATGACAATATAACAATCAACAAACTGCCTATTGGTCCTGTGGGTATGATTACACCCTGGAACTGGCCCTTAAACCAAATGTGCACAAAAGTAGCATCTGCCATAGCAGCAGGCACCTCTTTTGTGATTAAGCCAAGTGAAATTACACCATCAGCAGCACACATATTGGCCGAAATAGTTGATAGCACATCATTACCAAAGGGTATTTTTAACTTAATACATGGTTATGGGCATGTGGTTGGCAGAGCTATGAGCTGCCATAAAGATTTAGAAATGATCTCATTTACTGGCTCAACACGTGCGGGCATAGATATACAAAAAAATGCTGCTGATAACATTAAAAGAGTATCACTAGAGCTTGGAGGCAAGTCACCCAACTTGATAATGGAAGATGTGGACCTAGAGAAAGCCATTAAAATGGGTATGACTCAATGTTTCTTTAATACTGGTCAGTCTTGTTCTGCTCCGACCAGGATGCTTGTTCCAGAAAATTTACATGACCAAGCTTTGGCAATAGCAAAAACTGCTGCAGAGAATATGATTACTGGCAACCCAGATTCAGAGGATACATTTTTGGGCCCAATTTCAAATAAAACTCAATACGAGAAAGTTCAGGAATTAATTGCTGCTGGTATTGAAGAGGGCGCCGAACTTGCATGTGGGGGTTGTGGCAGACCAGATGGTTTAGAGAAAGGATTTTTTGTCAAGCCAACAGTTTTTGGAAATGTTAGCAATAACATGAGAATTGCTCAGGAAGAGATTTTTGGTCCAGTAATCTGTTTGATTCCCTATAAGAGTTTAGATGAAGCTATAGAAATTGCTAACGATACTGTGTATGGACTTTCAAGCATGATTTCTTGTGCTGATATTGCTAAAGGTCAGGAAGTTGCAAAAAAAATAAGAGCTGGACAAGTAATATTAAATAGAATCTCACGTGGCGATTATCCAGCACCTTTTGGTGGCTTCAAAATGTCAGGAAATGGCAGAGAACACGGGACTTTTGGAATCGAGGAGTACTTAGAAGTTCAGGCGGTAATAACCTAATCTAAAAAATCTGGTTCATTTTCCCAGAGCACATCTAGCATAGGCTGCATGCTGGCAAAAGCTGATAAATCATTGGCAACATAGTCCCTAGTATGTCTAGCAACTTCATCTGGAATTAGGATTGGCTCTCCAACAGATTCAGCAATTAGTTGAGACTGGCATGCCTCCTCCATATTTAGGAAATACCAAGCAGCCGTATCCACCATTGAACCTGTAGTTAAGATGCCATGATTTTGAAGAATTACAAAATCCTTATCACCCAGTGCTTTGGCAATATTGATTCCTTCATCGGGACCATTAGCAACTCCATCATAGTCAGCAAAAGTAGCAGTACGTTCAAAAAACGCACAGGAGTCTTGTGAAATAGGCTTCAACTCTTTACCTAATGCTGAGAATGTTTTTCCATACATAGGATGGGCGTGAGCAATAGCATTGATTTCCGGCCTGCTTTTATAAATATTTGAATGTATGGATTGAGCAGCATCTCCTGTTCGCTCTCTTCCATAAACTAAAGAACCTTCTTGATGCATCAAACACAGATCTGAAACTTTAATTTGTGAAAAGTGATAGCCCAAAGGATTGATCCAGAAACAATCTTTGTATTCAGGATCTCTAAAAGATATATGACCTACAAGACCGAGATCAAAACCTTTTTTCGAAAAAATTCTGTAAGCCGCAGCAAGGTGCTCCACACCATATCTTCTTTGTACTTCTATTGGCTGTGAGTTTATATCAATGCAACCAGAAAGACCTTTGCCTTTAAAAGGAAGTTTCCCTTGATCTAAGTCTATTTTATATTCTAATGAGGAATCTAATTTATCAACTGAAGCCATAATAGATTTATAATAGGATAATATTCATTTTAAATCATGAAAAAAACACAAAAATTTCGAATTGAAAAAGACAGCTTGGGCGAAGTAAAAGTACCAAAAGAGGCACTATGGGGAGCTCAAACTCAAAGAGCATTGGAAAACTTTCCAATCAGTGGAATTAAATTTAGATTTCCATTTGGCAGATCATTTATCAAAGCACTAGGAATTATTAAATTTTCTGCTGCTGCAGCAAACCAAGATCTGGGCTTGCTAACTGCTAAGAAAGCTAACGCAATCAAAGCTTCAGCAAAAATAGTATTAAATGGTGAAGTTGATGACCAATTTCCATTGGATGTTTTTCAAACTGGGTCAGGCACAAGCACCAACATGAATGCCAATGAGGTTATTGCGAGCTTGGCTTCGAAAAAGAGTGGTATAGAAATCAGCCCAAACGATGATGTCAATATGAGTCAAAGCAGCAATGACACAATACCTACAGCGATCTGCTTGAGTGCAATGCTGGATATGGAAGAATTTTTGTTGCCAGGATTAGATTTACTAATTGATGAAATTGATAAGAAAGCCAAGAAGCTTAAAGGAAAACTAAAGACTGGCAGAACACACTTAATGGATGCAATGCCTATTGATTTTGCTCAAGAGCTTTCAGGCTGGTCGGCACAATTAAAAAGTTCACGCGAGTCTTTGAAATTAGCCAATAAAAGAATGTTAGAACTGCCACAAGGTGGAACTGCAATTGGTACAGGTGTTAATTCTCATAAAGATTTTTCAAAAAACTTCTGTAGTAGTGTAGAAAAGTTAACAAGCTTTAAAGTAAAACCTGCTTCAAATTTTTTTCAAGGATTAAGTTCTCAAGATAATGCAGCTGAGTTATCCAGTGCTGTAAAAAACCTTTCATTAGTAGTAATGAAAATTTGCAACGACCTTAGATGGATGAACAGTGGCCCTTTGACAGGTTTATCAGACATAGAGCTTGAAGCACTTCAACCAGGTAGCAGCATAATGCCAGGAAAAGTAAATCCGGTTATTCCGGAAGCAGTCTCAATGGCGTGTGCCGATGTGGTTGGTAATGATGTGACTATTTCACTGGGAGTACAAAGCGGAAACTTTCAGTTAAATGTAATGTTGCCCGTAATTGCATACAACTTGCTAAAAAGTATTAATTTAATGGGTAATGCTATGCCTTTATTGGCAAAAAAATGCATCAAGTCATTTAAAATAAATGAAAAAAGCACACAGGAAAACTTAGATCGAAACCCAATTCTTGTTACCGCTTTGAACCCAATCATTGGCTATAAAAAAGCTGCAGAAATTGCAAAAAAAGCTTACACAGAAAAAAGAGCAATCATTGATGTTGCCGAAGAAATGACAACGATAGAAAGGAAAGAGCTGGAAAGCCTTTTAGACCCTAAAAACCTTATCAAGCCATATTTCTAATGAAATTATCTGAAAATAAATGTGAGGCCTGCCAAGTTGGGGCTCCACTTGTTACTGATAATGAGATGACAGAATATCTCAAACAACTTTCGGGTTGGGAAGTGATAACAGAAAGTGGAATAAACCAATTATTTAAAGGTTTTAAATTTTCAAATTATCAAGATGCCATTGATTTCTCTCTTAAAGTTGCTGAACTAGCAGAGAAAGAAAACCATCACCCAAAAATTACTCTTGAATGGGGGAAGGTAGAGATATTTTGGTGGACTCATAAAATAAATGGTTTGCATGCCAATGATTTTATATGCGCTGCTAAAACTGATTTAATTTAAATGAGAAAAGTTTTAGTAGTCTATTCTGGAGGTCTTGATTCTTTTACCCTTTTAAATAAAGCTCTGAAAGAATTTGACGAAGTTTCTGCTATAACCTTTAACTACGGCCAAAAGCATAAAAAAGAAATTGACTATGCTATTGCTAATTGCAAAAAACTTTCAATTGCTCATGAAGTTATTGATCTGCCTTTAACAGGCCTCTTATCTGGTTCTGCATTAGTTGGAGATTCTGAAATTCCAGAAGGAAACTACGACAAAGACAAAATGAAACTTACTGTTGTGCCAAATAGAAATATGATCATGATCTCCGTTGCTGCCTCAATGGCAATTAGAGATCAGGCATCGCATTTATGGTATGCAGCACATGCTGGTGATCACGAAATTTATCCAGATTGTAGACCAGAATTTATCTTGAAACTTAAGGAAGTATTAGAAATATGCGATTATCATAAAATTACTTTCGAAGCCCCATTCCAAGATTTATCAAAGGCAGAAATTGTTGCTGAAGGGCTCTCAATGAATCTTGATTACCATGATGCTTGGACGTGTTATGAAGGAGGGTTAAAGCCATGTTTAAAATGCAGCGCTTGCTTGGAGCGTAAAGGCGCATTTGAAGTTAATAATGCAATTGATCCACTTAAATAAATGTCTTACAAAATAAAAGAAATTTACTTTACCCAACAAGGGGAGGGTAGAAATACTGGTATGGATGCAGTATTTGTACGCTTTTCAGGCTGTAATCTTTGGAGTGGGAAAGAAAAGCATAGAGCTAAGGCAATCTGTAGTTTTTGTGATACCGATTTCAATGGTATTGATGGTGTTAATGGTGGTGAATATACAAAAGAATCGCTCTTGAGCAAGATAGAGTCCCTATGGCTATCTGAAAATAAAAAAATTAATGTTGTTTTAACAGGAGGTGAGCCACTGTTGCAGGTTGATCAGACTTTAGTAGATCATTTAAAATCTAGCAATATCTACATCGCTCTTGAAACAAATGGCACTATTAAGGCGCCATCAGGAATAGATTGGGTATGCGTTAGCCCGAAGCCCAATACTAAAATACTCCAAGATCATGGACATGAATTAAAATTTATCTACCCTCAAGATTCTTTGCATCCTGACGAGTTTGAGAGTCTTGTATTTGACAATTTATTTATTCAACCAATGGATTCGGTCAATTATTACGAGAACTTAAACTTAGCCTTGAAGTACTGCATGGCCAAACCAAAGTGGCAGCTTAGTTTGCAGACACATAAAATTCTTGGAATAAGATAAAAACTCCAAAGGTGCCTGCTATCCAAGAACCAAAGGCATGTGGTTCTCTAAGTTTCTGTGTCAAAATTATTTTGATTAAAAGAGATGCTGAAGCGATGGTTATTAGATATAAGAAATCAGGAAAACCAAGATAAAGAGAAATGGAAAAAAGGAGGATAATATCTGCTAAACCAAGACCTTCAACCCTTCTTACTTTAAGAAAGAAAAGATAGATAAGCATTAAAGCAAAGGCAAGATATAGGGCTGGAAGAAAATTGTTTTCGATTGACTCATACCCAAAAGTTATTACCCAAGAAAATAACGATAAATTTATCCATATTGGAATTTCTTTGTACTTTTCATCATTAAAGATAATAAAAATTATCAAAAAAACTAACATCGATATTTCTAAAGTATTTGTTAGGTAGCCAGCTGCAAAAATTAGGGCACCAAAAGATTCAAAAATTATGTATTTCTTTGATAGTTTTGTGCTGCAGCAAGATGTTTTGCCCCCTAGGAAAATATAGGAAAGAACAGGGACTAAATTAGAATAACTGACTTGTTCTTGGCAATAGTCACATTTAGATCGTACTGATAATCTCTTGAGCACACTTGTATATCTTTGACCATAATTATCAAATTCATAGATCATCCAGCTTGCCAATGAAGCGCCTAGCAAGCTGAAAAGCATTAAATGTAATAGATTCAAGCCATCCATATTGGAAACATACTCTGTGATGTTATATACTATATTATGGAAAAGGTTCTACAAGAAGCTCTTACATTCGATGATGTTTTGGTGATTCCTAGGCATTCTGATGTCTTACCAAAGAGTGTAAAGCTTGAAACAAAGCTAACTAAAAACATAAAACTAAATTTACCATTTTGTTCTGCTGCAATGGACACAGTCACTGAGTCAAAGATGGCTATCGCGCTTGCAGCTTTAGGTGGCATAGGCATTATTCATAAAAATAATTCACCAGAAGAACAGGCAGAAGAAGTTAGAAAAGTAAAAAAATTTGAAAGTGGCATAGTTAGAGACCCAATAACAATCAAATCAACCAATAGTATTGGTGACCTAATCCAATTGACATCAGAATTAAATATTTCAGGAATGCCTGTGGTTGATGATGATGAGCTAAAAGGCATTGTTACCGGAAGAGATTTTAGGTACGCAAGAGATATGGATCAAAATGTAGCCACAATAATGACCAAAAAAGATGATCTGATTACTGTGCAAGAAGGCGAAGATCAAGAAGTGGTCAAGTCATTGATGTATAAACATAGAATTGAAAAAGTTTTGGTGCTAGATAAGGCAAAAAAATTAGTTGGCTTGATAACAATGAAAGACATTGAAAAATCTATTGATTACCCACTAGCATCCCGTGATAGCGAAGGCAGATTAATTGTTGGTGCAGCCTTGGGTGTGG
This sequence comes from Gammaproteobacteria bacterium, assembly GCA_038147295.1. Classification (GTDB taxonomy): domain Bacteria; phylum Pseudomonadota; class Gammaproteobacteria; order Magnimaribacterales; family TMED112; genus TMED112. The sequence goes on along the minus strand of JAYQTH010000001.1, from coordinate 146,110 downwards.
GGTCGGATCTTGAGGATAGAGCCAAAAAATTAATCTCTGCAGGGGTTGACGTTCTAGTAATAGATAGTGCTCATGGAGACTCCAAAGGTGTTATAGATGTACTAACCTTCCTTAAAAAAACTTACAACAATGTAGATGTTATCGCTGGCAATGTTGCCACAGCTGATGGCGCAAAATTACTCATTGAAGCAGGAGCCGATGCAATTAAAGTTGGAGTAGGGCCAGGGTCAATTTGCACCACTAGAATAATCGCAGGAGTGGGTGTTCCTCAGCTTACTGCGGTCATGAATGTGGTATCAGCAGCAAAAGGTGTACCAGTAATTTCTGATGGCGGCATAAGATTTTCGGGCGATATTGTAAAAGCAATTGGAGCCGGAGCAAATGCAGTCATGTTAGGCAGTGCTTTTGCTGGTACAGAAGAAGCACCAGGAGAGGTAGAGTTGTACCAGGGCAGAAGTTTTAAGACTTATAGAGGTATGGGCTCTATGGGAGCTATGTCTAAAAGAACAGATGGCAATCGATACATGCAAGGAGAAAATATTGATGCTAATAAAATGGTTCCAGAAGGTATTGAAGGTAGAGTTCCATTTAGAGGCTGGTTAAAAGATGTAGTTTTTCAAATGGAAGGAGGCTTGCGTCAAGGTATGGGTTATACAGGATCTAAAACAATAGAAGACCTTAAGACCAACATACAATTTCAAAAAATCACAGCATCTGGCGTTAAAGAGAGCCATGTGCACGATGTCAGTATTACCAAAGAAGCACCAAATTATAGAGCAGACTAATGCAAAAGATTTTGGTTGTAGATTTTGGATCTCAGTACACACAACTTATAGCTCGCCGGCTTAGAGAGCTTAAAATCTACTCTGAGGTTTGCCCTTGGGATGAGATTCCTGAAATTGAGAATGTTGAAGGTTTTATATTATCCGGAGGTCCAGAGTCATCAAATATTGAAGGTAATCCCAATATTGATTCAAAGATTTTCAATTCAGGTAAACCTATTTTAGGAGTTTGTTATGGCATGCAAGTGCTGGCATTCCAAGAAGGAGGCCAGATTGTCAACGAAGGCAAGAAAGAGTTTGGTCATGCCCAAATCAAGATTGAAAGCAAATCTTCAATCTTTGCTGACACAGATATCAATTTCAGTGTTTGGATGTCTCATGGCGATAAAGTTGAATCATTACCTGATGGTTATGAAGTAATAGCATCATCTGATAATTCTCCGATTGCTGCTTTTCAGAATCAGGTAAAAAATTATTATGGTTTACAATTTCACCCCGAAGTTACACACACCCAGCACGGCACTCAAATCATCAATAATTTTTTAAAGAGTTGTAATGTAGAACCTAATTGGGACGCAGCAGACATTCTTCATCAGATAGATAATGATGTAAAAGAAAGTGTTGGCAATGAAAGAGTATTGCTTGCTTTAAGTGGTGGAGTTGATTCAACGGTTCTAGCTGCAGTTTTGTATAAAATTATTGGAAAAAACCTTATCTGCGTAATGGTTGATCATGGCTTGTTGAGAAAAGACGAAGCAAAAAATGTAATTGCTAATTTAAAAGAAAAAATAGGTTTGGAAGTCAATCTGGTGAATGCACAAGAGCTATTTCTCGCAAAATTAGCAGGAGTAACAGATCCGGAAACCAAAAGAAAAATAATTGGCAAAACCTTTATTGAGGTTTTTGAAGAGGAAAGTAAGAAGCTCGATGGGATAGCTTGGCTTGCACAAGGCACAATTTATCCAGATGTTATTGAATCTGCAGGAAATTCAAAATCAAAAGCCAAAGTAATTAAATCTCACCATAATGTAGGTGGCTTGCCGGAAAGGATGAACCTAAAACTATTGGAACCTTTTAGAATGTTATTTAAAGATGAAGTCAGAAAAATTGGCAAAGCGCTAGGCTTGCCACATGAGATTGTTGAAAGGCATCCGTTCCCTGGCCCGGGTTTGGGTATTAGAGTTATAGGTGATGTGACTGAAGAAAGATTAGAACGACTGAGAGAAGCCGATCATATTTTTTTATCTGAATTAAAAAATTATGACCTATATTATTCTGCCAGTCAGGCATATGCATTTTATATGCCCATCAAGTCAGTTGGGGTAGTGGGGGATAATCGTATTTATGCAGATGTTATTGGATTAAGATCCGTTAATACAACTGACTTTATGACTGCCAAAGCAACTAACTTGCCTCACGAATTTATCGAGCATGTTTCAACAAGAATAGTAAATGAAATAGACGGTATCAGCAGAGTGGTCTATGACATCACTTCAAAGCCACCAGCTACTATAGAGTGGGAATAAAAATGTTTAGCCATATTTGTTTGGGAACTAACAATCTTTCAGAATCTATCTCGTTTTATGATCAAGTAATGTCTACTTTAAATATTCAGAGGCAAGAAACTGGAGAAACATATGCGTGCTATGGCGACATAAAGGATGTTGGTAGCGGCATAAATTGTTTGTTTATTGGTGAAACCTTCAATGGAAATAAAGCAACAGCGGGCAATGGCGTAAATGTAGCACTGCTTGCTGAAACTAGAAATCAAGTTAGGGAATTTTATGAAATAGCAATAAAGAGTGGTGGGGTATGTGATGGTGCACCAGGCTTAAGAGATGTCCACCCTAATTTTTTTGCTGCATATGTTTTAGATCCAACTGGGAATAAGTTAGTCGTTGTTTGTCACTCTGATGAAGGTTAGACAATCTAATCTTTTTTTGACAGAACAAGTAGACCTGCCAAGATAGCAAGGTTCTTTACAAAGTTCTGTGTTTCATGGTCTTGATTAAGCTCACCTGACATATTCCAAAAATCATGAATGTATAAATTTATTAGCAAAGTAACTACAGCTAAAATAATTGCGCTTAATTGTATGTATTTGCCGAACATCAAGAATAACCCAAAAACAACTTGGCATATTGCAACAAGAGTTAATGAAATAGTTGGTAAAGGGACTTCTCTAAGGATTACGACATCTAAATTCTCTTGGAACAAGAAGACTTTTGCTAAGCCAGGCAGCAAAAAATATAGCCCAAGCAGAAATCTGCCTAGGCTATATAAATTATTGGTTATGCTATCTATCAAGGTGCTGAGCCAGACATTGATCCTGGCCAAGTCATAGGAATTTGTTGTTGTGGATTAAATAACCTTTTTGGGCCAGCAGCTGGATAAGCATTGGCTGCGGCATTAATCTCATCACTTGTTACAAATTCACTAGGAAGAAGCTTAAATACATCTAAACCTCTTGCAATTTCTGTTCCGTATAAAGTGCCCTCATAAAAATATACTGACCAATAGCCACCAGTTACAAGCTCATCTTCAAGAACTGGACCTCTATCAAAGTATGCAATTTCAATTGGGTTGCTTGAATCTGTAAAGTCCATTAGTGATATACCACCTTGGTACCAAGCTTGAGCAAAAATGTCACGACCTGGAATTGGAACAATTGAGCCGTTATGGGCAACACAATTTTCTGATTCAAGTTGTGGAGCAGGCATTTTATAATGACTTTTAAATTCCAACTTGTTTTCAACAATATCGTAAATTGCATTGGCACCCCAGTTCAATGGATCCCATGCACGGCATCTTGGTCTTCCGCCACCACCCCATTCATCGGTAAAGACAACTTTTGTACCATCATTATTAAAAGTGGCTGAGTGCCAATAAGCAAAGCCAATGTCTGTTACAACATCAAGTCTTTTTGGGTTGTATGGATCTGTTATATCAAACAAAATGCCATTGCCTGAACAGGCTCCTGCAGCAATATTTTTTGTTGGGAATACGGTAATATCATGGCACTGATTGGTTATTCTGGTGGTTTGTGTCTCATATGGATCTCCATGATCGCCACCGCGCCATAGGCCAGCAAGCTCACCAGTCTCTTCATCAGCGAATACCGCTGGGCTTGAAACTATTCTTGAGGCTGATGGGTTATTAATTGGGATTTCAATCACATCTATTCTAAATAGAGCTGTTCTGGTATCGCCTGGAGAATCGATACAGCTTTCCATCTCTTTTTGATCTCTAATTCTGCCTGTACCAGAGTTGTAAACTATAATTTTCCCATCATCCGTTGGACCTGCAACTACAGAGTGAGTATGCGATCCTCGACATGTTTGCACTACTCCCACTTGCACAGGATTTTTACGATCAGCAATATTGAATATTCTTATTCCTCTAAATCGATCAAAGCTTGCTTCGGTTCCAACCCCTTCTAAGCCACAATCTAACCTGCCTCTTGTTTCTTCAACTGACATTATTAGCAGATCACCAACTATTGAAACATCGCCTTGCCCTCCAGGACAAACAACAGAGGTAATTAAACTTGGCATTCCATTTTTATCAAGCTCATACATATTAAAACCGTGATAACTGCCAGCTACCAAGAGATCATCGCTAAATGCCATATCTGTATTTGAAAAACTAAACATTGGAGATCGTAATTTTCTTGATTTTTCTTCAAGTGTTAATTCTTCTTCATCTTCGCTTTTGTTCTCACTCTCAGAACCACGTAGTGCTGGATTGTTTGGGTCATAAAAGCCTGTTGGCTTATCTAAAGAAGCTACAAGCTCAAGATTAAGTATTGCTTCTTCAGCTATTTTTAGTCCACCCTTAAGACCTGATCTAGGATCATCAGATAAACCAATTAAGAGGCCATTCATTCTTTCAATTTCAACGCCCTGATCATTGTATAAGTCTGTGACAAATTCATTCAAAACAGGATCATATGCAGAACCTGATTGTTTTCTTAATTCATTTACCATTTTGATCGCTCCGTCATGGTGATTAATCATCAAATTTAAGAAAAGTCTGTCAAAGTCCTTACCTTTTGAATTTTCTAGTGCATCTAATTGTTGTGGTGTTGCCATACCAGCCATTTTCATATGCATATGATTATGACTGTTATCACTCTGCTGCTCATCGCGTGCAAATAGCCAGTCTTCCATGAACGAAATTTCGTCCTCTTGTGAAACTTCTATTCGACCAGCCAGGTCTATTATAGATTTATTATTTGTTCTTTCCGGAGCAAGTTCTGACATGACTAAGGCTTGATCATGGTGGACTATCATCCCTGTTAAAAAATCTACATCAGCCCTTGTGTAAGAGGTATTTGCTATAGCAATTGCGGTCTCAGCATTAAGAACATTAGATGGTTTACCTGGTGCACCAGGTTGAATTATTTTTGCATCCTTATCAATTTCTGCATTGATTGGAAGGGCAAAGATCATTAGAAATAATAAATTAATTGTCCATATCTTTTTCATTGTTTCTCCATTATTAACGACCTTAAATACTAGATCATACCTTCAAAATTTACAATCAGCTGTTAAGTCTCAAAATTGAGTTACGTTAACCTATAAAGTTATAATTTATATCGTGAAAAAATATAAAAATATCAAAGAATTTTATCCATATTATTTAAGTGAACATGAGGATAAACATACTAAGTTATTCCATTTTATTGGTACGGGCTTATCCATATATTTTTTAATTCAACTTCTTACTACTTTTAATCCAATATACTTTTTGTTTGCTCTATTGTCTGGTTATGGGTTTGCTTGGGTCAGTCACTTCTTCATTGAAAAGAATAAACCAGCAACTTTCACGTATCCTCTTTTCAGCTTAGTGAGTGATTACATTATGTTTTTTGAGATCCTAAGAGGAAAGCATAAGATTTTCTAAGAAACTAATTCTAAATCCAAATCTAGCACTACTGGACAATGGTCAGATGGTTTTTCCATCGCTCTAAGCTCATGATCAATATCTGACCCAAGATAAGCTTCTTCAAGCTGCTTAGAAATAAGAAAATGGTCAATCCGTAATCCTCTTTTTGGGTCTTGATCAAAGCCACGTGACCGATAATCAAACCAAGAGCACTTTGTTGAGTCTGGATTATTTTCTCGCCAAAAATCATGTAGCCCAAGATCGGTTAACATTTTGTACCATTCAATTTCTTCAGGCAAGAAAGCAGTATGCCCCTCTCTTAACCATCTTTTTACACCATCATCGTTCATGCCTATATCCTCTCTTAGGGGGGCAATATTAAAATCACCAGTAAGAATGAGATTGTTTTTTATTGAGGCAATGTGTTTTGTGATTCGAGAATAGTACCTCTCTTTGTAGGGGAATTTATCTGGATGTTTTCTATTTTCTCCTTGAGGAAAGTATGAATTGCAAATGGATATGACTCCTTTATCAGTTTTATAATCGCATTGAATATATCTTTTTTGAACTTCATCCTCTCCTCCATCCAGACCCTTAACCACTTCTACAGGCTCTAATTTTGAAAAGATGGCAACGCCGTGAAATCCTTTTTGACCGTAATTAAAAAATTTATAGCCTAAATCCATTGGAATATGTTCAGGGAAATCTTCATCACTAACTTTTATTTCTTGAATGGCGATAATATCTGGGTCGTATTTTTCTTTTAATTTTTCTAGCTGATGAGGTCGTGCTCTTAAGCCATTTATATTAAACGTAATAATTCTCAATTAAGCCTCCACTAATTCTAAAAGTATGTTGATGGATTGATCTATTTCAGCATCCAAAGCAAATTCATCTTCTTCTTCAAATTCTATGTATTCCTCGTAAGTTTGAAACTGCTTTAAATTCGAAATCTCTCTTCTTAGGTTAATAAGTTTAAGTGAATCAGTCCTGCTCCGTTCTCTTTCGTTTACCCTTTTCTCATAATTAAGACTAATTTCTAAGTTTGCTTCCTTCTCTTTAATCTCATTAAGCAAACTAAAATAAGCTGATGTAGAAAGAGCTTGATTGTGAATTTCTTCAATATTTTCATCAACAAGAGGATTATTTACAAAATAAATTGCTGAATCGATTGCAGATGGTTTTATGGCATTTTCATATCTTTTTTCACCATAATTATCGTTATTAATTAAGTTAGGAATTAGTAAATTTGGTGTTATTCCATAGATCTGGGTTGGTTGACCAGAAACTCTGTAATACAGTGAGTCTGTAAATTTTATTTGTCCATTAAGAGTATCAGTAAATCTTTGCACACTCCCTTTGCCAAAAGTTTCCTGCCCCATTATGACTGCTCTGTTGTAGTCTTGAAGAGCTCCAGCAAAAATTTCAGATGCGGAAGCTGAAAATTTATTTACTAAGACAACCACTGGTTTGCTCCAGGTTCTATTGGTGCGCCATGTTGTATAGACATTAATATTATTGTTGGAGTCTTTTATTTGAACGGTAGGTCCAGAGTCAATGAAAAGCCTAGTTAGATAATCTGCTTCATGCAGAAAGCCACCACCATTATTTCTTAAGTCAAACACAAGACCTTCAACATCTTGCAGCTTAAAGTCTCTTAAAATTTTTTGGACATCGTTTGCTGCGCTTTTGCATGAATACATGCTTAACCTCATACATTCGGAATCACTATAGAAAGAGGGCAGATTTATGTAGCCAATTTTTGTATTCTCTCGAGTAATAACTTCTGAGAAAGCATCACTTTCTTCGAGTATAACTTTACCCCTTGTGAGTTCGATTATTTCTTTGCCAGATTGATTTTCTATTTCCAGCCTAACTACAGAACCATCTTCGCCTCTAATCTTTTCAACAATGTCATCAAGCCTCCATCCTCTGACATTTATCATTCTCCCTGTTCTGCCTTGACCAACTTTTAGAACTTTGTCTCCAACATTAATCTTTTTTGACTTAATAGCAGGACCGCCCGGCATAAGTTCTTCAATTTTTGCCACCTCATTCTCATAGCCTAGAATTGCCCCAATACCCTCGAATGAAAGGTTCATTCTTAAATTCCAATTTTCTAAGTCTCGAGCTGAAAAATACGATGAGTGTGGATCAATGAGAGATAAGAAGTTGTTCGCAAGAATGCCAAATTTATCCTCATCTCTTACCTTAGAAAGAGATGAAAGTCTGTCACGATAGTTGGTTTTAAGCTCAGCTATTGCTTCATTTTGTGTCTTGCCTTCAAGCATCTGAATAATGATTTCATTCTTAACTAATTTCTTAAGGTAAGTGGTTTTTTCATTTCTAGATTTAAAAAACCTTTCACGATCATTTAATTTTATTGATTCATCAATATTTAAATCAAAATTATGATTAGTTAGTAATTCTCTTCTTTTCTTAAGTGATTCTTCATACCTTTGATAAAAAATATCAATCACTGCTTTTAAGTTCTGGAAAATGTTTTCTCTAGAAATTTGCGTATCTTTAAAGCTAGCTAAATCCTCTTCAAGGAAATGTATTTTTTGGCCATCAAGCTTGTTCACAAAATTTAAAAAGAGCGTATTGTTAACGTACTCATCGGCATTAAGATCTAATATAGATGAGTTATCAAAAGTAGTAAGAATAGATTGAAATTCTTGATTGTAGTCAATAGGATCTTCAGGCTGGTAAGAGCAGCCAACCAAAACAATTAATAATAGGGCTTTAGAAAACTGATTTAATGCCATATTTTTCTTTTTCACTTTCAATAATTTGATCTTTCTCTTCCCATACTTCCTCAAGAAAAGATTTTAGTTTGCCTCTTAGCTCATCGTTATTACTGTAGTCCTTTCCTCTTAATTCTTCCGGTATTTTGTAGGTATTGATTGTGACGCTTGCTTCATTGAGTTCCCCGCATAGAAAAGCCCAGAAACTTCTCTTTGGAGACTTGTAAACAAGTGTAATATCAGTCAGATGATCTATGTAAGGCATAACTTCCAAGGTGTAACCCATACCTCCAATTTTTGGTGGCATTAAATTTTTAAATCTGCTACTAGATTTTTCATATTTTGCTTTATCAATTCTAGTGCCTTCAATAAAACCCGTAACATTAGTTGGGTAAAGTTCATATATTCTGCATGATCTTTTTGTTGCTTCCTTATCTGTTTTTGCTAACTCAGGATTAGCCATTATCTCTTCTTTGGATCTTCTAACTACAAATGGCATTGCAAGGCCTAGGTTTGCTGCCCAGGTAAGAGGTAACCACCATAGCTGTGATTTCATAAAAATCCTGGGAACGCCCATTTTAAAATTAGTGAAATAAAGAAATAAAAAGATATCAGCCCAGCTAAGATGATTTATGGTAGTAAATTGCCAAATATTTTTCTTCAATTTTTCATCACCAGCACATCTATATTTGGCACCATGCATAACGTCCTGAATGACCTTATTAAGGTGCAGCCATATTTCTGCAAGTTTCTCATTAATTTTTAAAATTATTATTTGAAAGGGCTTGTATGGGATTAGGCGCAATAAACCTATTGGAGTGACAGCGACTATAATCCATATAGAATTTAATAAAATTAAAAAAAATGTAATTATGCCTTTAATTTGTTTCATTTTTTGCTCTTATCCAAAGATTTTCGAGCTCCTCAAGGTTAAGAGAGTTTAATGTATCATTTTTTTCTTTTGCAATCTGTTCCATCGCTCTAAATCTACTTTCAAATTTATTATTTGATTTTTTAACAATATCTTCAGGTTCGTAACCAAGATGTCGACAAAGGTTCACAAGAGTAAAAAAGATATCCCCTATCTCTTCTTGAACTTTGTTTTCATCTTTTGAGACAAGTTCAGCTTTGAGTTCTGCAATTTCCTCATCTATTTTTGCTATTACCTTATTTTCATCTTTCCAATCAAACCCTACGGTGCCTGCTCTTTTTTGAAGTTTTTTTGCTCTTGCTAAAGAGGGAAGGTTTCGTGGCACATCATCCAATAAAGAAGACATGTTTTTCTTTGTACGCTCTTCTGCTTTAACTTGTTCCCATAGCATTAAACTTTCTTCTGGAGTCTTGGCGACCTTATCTCCAAATATATGGGGATGGCGCCGAGTAAGTTTTGAATTAATTTCTTCAATGACATCTTGTAAGTTAAATTTCCCACTTTCTTCTGCCATGCCTGCATGAAATACAATTTGAAATAAGAGGTCACCAAGTTCAGACTTAAGGTCTTCATAATTTTCTCTGTCTATGGCATCTACCACCTCATAAGCTTCTTCCAAAGTGCAGTCTGCAATGGATTTGAAATCTTGTTCTCTATCCCATGGACATCCATCATTGGGATCCCTGAGGCGTTGAAATGTTTCCAGTAAATTGTTTAGTGAATCACTTAATTTTTTCATAAATACTATCTAGGTCATCATAGATTACTAAATCTGCAATTGCATCAAGTGGTGTAGGTTCTCTATTAATGATAACTAAATTGGCATCTTCGGCTTTTGCTTTTTGGGGAAATTGATTAGCTGGAGAAACTTTCAAGGAAGTGCCTAAACAAAGAAATAAGTCACACCGCTTAGATGCCATAGTTGCTTTTTTTATGTGCTCCTCATTTAATTTCTGCCCAAAAGAAATGGTTGAAGTTTTAACATAGCCACGATTACAAGATGTACAGCTTGTAGAACCTAGCTCTTTAACTTTGGATTTATAGAAAGTTGCTGGATCGTATTTTTTAAAACAATTTAAACAAGATGCACTAAACACTGAGCCGTGCAGTTCGATTATCTGTGATTCAATTTCCTCTAGATAATGCAAACCATCAATATTCTGTGTTATGTGAGTATTCAATTTATTTTTGGTTAGAAGTTCAACTATGTATCCATGCATTAAACTTGGCTTTTTATCTTTTATCGAAGCTCTTATTGCAAGATTATTTTGCCAGGATTTTATGCGTGCAGATTTTGATTGAATAAACTCACTGAAGTGAACAGGTTTATTTTTTATCCAGAACCCTTGATCATCTGTTCTAAAATCAGGCAAACCAGATGCTGTACTTAAGCCAGCGCCCGATAAAATAGTTATAATTGAACTATTACTTAAGTAGTTTTTTAATTGAGTTATTTTTTTATTCAATGGTTAAGTTTAGTAAAGCATTAGTGGTTACATTCCACAAAGAAAAATCAAAACCTATATTACAAGAGGTTAAAGACCTCTTGTCAAAAAATAGCTTTAATTTTGAATTGTATGATGAAGAAAAAGATCTTCCAGCAAATGACTTTGACATTGTGTTAGTTATTGGAGGGGATGGCTCGATGCTATCAGCAGCAAAAAAATTTAGCTTTCTAAAATGCCACTTTCTTGGCATTAATCTCGGAAGGGTTGGCTTTATGGCAGATCTTGACCCTAGCAAATTGAAAGAAAATCTTTTAGATATTCTACAAGGCAACAATGAGATTGAAGAAAAAGATGTCATAGAGTGTAGCTACAACGGCAACAGATACTATGCATTCAATGAAGCAGTCTTGCACACTGAAAAAAGCTATAAATTAATAGATTTTGAAGTAAAAATAGAAGATTCTTTAGCATATAGAAAAAGATCTGATGGCCTTATTATTTCAACCGTAACCGGTTCAACCGCTTATTCTCTTTCCGCAGGTGGTCCTATTTTGTCACCTGAGATAGAAGGTTTTGTTGTAACGCCTTTGAATCCACTCTCTCTTTCAGCACGACCATTGATTGTTTCCAATAAAAAGGTTATTGAGGTTAATGTTTTAAAGATTCCTTCAGGACTTAAGTCTCTTATTATTCTTGATGGTAATCAGGAAATAATGTTAGAGAATAGTAATTTATCCTTTAGTGTTAGGAGTGCAGATAGGAAATTTAAATTGGTACACCCTAAAGGATACGATTTTTACCAAATTTGTAGATCCAAGCTTAACTGGAGTCTAAATAAAGAGCCTGAAAATTAGATGATAGCCCCCACTTTTTGTATAATCACCCGACCATGAACATTAAGAAAGCAGTATTTCCTGTAGCTGGTTTTGGAACGAGGTTTCTTCCAGCAACTAAAGCTACACCAAAAGAAATGTTGCCAATTATTGATAAGCCTATTATTCAATATGCTGTCGAAGAGGCTTTAGATGCAGGAATAAATGAATTTATTTTTGTTACTCATCACGCAAAAAGAGCAATAGAAGATCACTTTGACGAAAACTTAGACCTAAAACAAAGACTCAAGAATGATGGAAAAGATGATTTATTAAAATTGATATCAAGAGTGGGTGGAAAAGGGTCTAAATTCACATTTGTTAGACAAGATGAGCCCAAAGGGTTAGGCCATGCAATTAGCTGTGCCCAACACCTAATAGAAAAAAATGAATATTTTGCTGTGATACTGGCAGATGACTTAATAATAAATGAGGGCAAAAATGTTACCTCTCAACTTATCGATCAAGTGCAAGACCAAGATAAGCAAGCATTGGCATTGGAAACAGTAGACACAAAAGATATATCAAAATTTGGGGTTATTTCATTTAATGAGCAGCATGAGGATGTGTTTCATTTAAGTGGTATAGTTGAAAAACCTGATCCTTCTGAGGCTCCATCTGATCTAGCTGTTGTGGGACGCTATATTTTTAATCAATCTATATTTAATTCAATTGATGAAAAAACCCCTGGAAAAAATGGTGAAATTCAAATTACAGACGCTATCGAAAAACAGATATCTGAATTTGTTGGCATAAAATTTCAAGGGCAGCGCTACGATTGTGGAAGCAAAATTGGGTATTTGAAAGCAAATATTGAATTAGGTCTTAAGCACCCTGAAATTTCTGATGACCTAAAGAATTTATTAAAGGAATATTGAAATTTATAAACTACTAAGAACATTTCTATTTCTTCTGCCACCAGAATTTGTTCACAGCCTTTCACATTTATATTTAAAATTATTTTCAAGAGCTTACAGATTTAATTCTCATACAAATCAAGCTATTAAAGGACTTAGAGTCGGTAATAAAATAGGTTTAGCAGCTGGATTTGATAAAAATGGCCAGCTGATTCCAGAACTTGAGGATATAGGTTTTGGTTTAATTGAGGTTGGTACCGTTACACCAAAAGCGCAACCTGGCAATCCTAAACCAAGACTACATCGATTAGAAAAACATGAATCTCTAATAAATAGTTTAGGTTTTAACAACCATGGTATGGAAGCTATGTTGTCAAATCTAAGAAGTTTGAAGAGAAGAGGGGCCTTAGGTATAAATATTGGACCAAACAAAAATACAAAATTTGAAAATATTCTTGAAGAATATTTAATTTTATACAAAGCATTTAGCAGTCATGCAGACTACATCACAATTAATATTTCTTCTCCAAACACTCCTGGTTTAAGAAATATGCATGATCCTCAGTGCTTTGAAGATTTAATACGCAAAATTTCAGCAGAAAGATCCACGAGCATTGACAAGCCAAAAATCTTGATTAAATTTTCTCCTGATGAGAATCACGATACTTATATCAAGTTGATTGAGATACTTAATAGTTCTGATTTTGACGGAGTTATAATTTCCAACACTACAGTTGATAATAATCTTAAAATTAAATCTGGAGCAACAAGTATAAGTGGTGGCATCTCTGGAAAACTGCTTCAAGATAAATCAAATGAACTTCTTGCTTTTTTTAAAAAAAATCTAAAGCCTGAAAAAATTATTGTTGCAGTCGGTGGTGTTTTTGATGTAGATTCGTATAACAAAAAATTAGACCTTGGCGCTGATTTCGTTCAAATCTATACAGGATTTGTTTATGAAGGCCCAAGTTTAATTAAGAGAATCGTACAGAATGGCAAGTAAAACTTTAGTAATTGTTGAGTCACCCTCAAAAGCTAAAACAATCAATAAATATCTTGGTTCCGAGTATGTTGTTAAATCTAGTGTTGGTCATGTAAGACGTCTCCCTAAAGGAGCTAAAGCCATTGATCTAAATAATTGGGATGTTAGTTATGAAATAGATCCCAAGAAAGAAAAAGTTGTTAAAGACTTAAAAACATCTGCTAAAAAAGTTGAAAATATTTTTCTGGCAACTGACTTAGACAGAGAAGGAGAGGCCATTGCTTGGCACTTAAAAGAAATACTTGGCAAAAAATTTAATTATAAAAGAGTTAGATTCAATGAAATCACAAAACCTGCAATTGAAAGAGCATTTGAAAACCCAAGTGAGCTAGATGATGGTTTAATTAATGCACAAAAAACTCGAAGAATTTTAGATAGAATTGTTGGCTATGATCTGTCAGCAATCCTTTGGCAAAAAATTGGCAGTTATGGAAAATTATCTGCTGGAAGGGTGCAATCTGTTGCTGTGAAGTTAGTAGTTGAGCGAGAAAAAGAGATTAAATCCTTTGATCCTAAAGAATATTGGGAAATTGAAATAAACATCAAACATAAAGATAGAAATATTGTTTTTAAATTAAATACAAAAAAATCTGAATTGAATTTAAGCAATGAACAGCAAGCAAATGAGCTGATAGAGAAACTACTTAAAGCAGAGCTTTTAATACTCAAGAATGAAACAACAAAACGAAAAATCCCTGTTAAGCCACCTTTTATTACCTCAACTCTCCAACAAACATCAAGTTCATTTCTAGGGTTTAGTCTTTCCAAAACTATGAAATTAGCTCAAGACCTTTATACAGGTGGATACATCTCATATATGAGAACAGATTCACCAAATTTAAGTGCTTTATCTCAGAGCAATTGCAAACAATTTTTATTGGATGAATATGGTGAGAAATACAGCACGCCCCGTAATTTTTCTTCCAAAGCAAGCAATTCACAAGAAGCTCATGAAGCTATTAGGCCTACAGATGTAAACTTAAAATTTAATGATATTGCTCTTAGCGAGGATCACAAAAAACTTTATAAGCTTATATGGGAGAGGTTTGTTGCATCACAAATGCCACAACCAGAAATAGTTGTTAATAGCATTAAAGCATCAGCTGAAAAATGTTTTTTTGATACTTCAGTAAGCTCTATAAGTTTTGATGGTTTTTATAAAGTTATGCCTCCTGGGAAGAATTCTGGTTATGTTGAATACAATTTAGCAGAACTTTCTGAGGGCACATCTTTAGATATAACAAAAGCTGATAAATCTCAGCATTTTACTAAACCTCCTTCAAGATATTCAGAAGCAAGCCTTGTAAAGGAATTAGAAAAGAGAGGAATTGGGCGACCATCCACTTACCAAGAGATTATTACTAATATCCAAGAAAGAGGATATGTAAAGAGCGAATCAAAAAGATTATATGCAACCAAAATTGCTAATTTGGTCTCAAATAGACTTGAGCAATCCTTTGAAAAAATAATGGACTATGGTTTTACAGCTGGAATGGAGCAGAACCTTGACGAAATCGCTGAAGGAAGAAAAGAATGGCAGGTTATTTTATCTGAATTTTATCAAGAATTTCAGAATGCAAAGTCAGATGCAGATCAAAAAATGGAAAGAAATCCTCCTATTGATACGGAATTAAGTTGTGATTCATGTGATAAGAATCGGAAAATGCAATTAAGGACAAATCAATCAGGCCAGTTCTTGGGTTGCGAAGGATACACAGACGAAGATGACCAATGCAAAAGTACAAAGTCATTATTATCTGTAGATTTATTTTCAGAGAACGATGATAAGGAAGCTGAAAGTATATTTAACAAGGAGAAATGCAATTTGTGTGGATCATCTATGGACGGATTTATCATTGATGAGAAGAGAAAGCTTGATATTTGCTCTAACTCTCCTATTTGTTCAGGTACGAAATTAAAACATGGAGAATTCATCAAACCAAAAAATGAAGACGAGGAATTTATTGATTGTCATAAGTGCGACTCTCAAATGGAACTTAAACTTGGCAGGTTTGGTAAATACTTTGCCTGTCAAAATGAATCTTGTCCTGCTACCAGGCAGTTGTTAAAAAATGGTGATCTAAAGCCAGTTTTCATGGACCCAATAAAACTAGAAAATATTCGTTGTCAGAAGTGTGATGATTTCTATCTATTAAGAGATAGTATGAAAGGGCTTTTTTTAGCAGCATCACAATTTCCAAAAAATAGGGAAACTAGAGCACCTTTGTTATGTGAAATTAAGGATGTTATAAGTGAATTACCAGAAAAGTATAAGCATTTTGCCGATGCGCCAACTGAGGACCTAGAGGGCGATAGCTTAGTCGTGAGATTTAACAGAAAAGGAAACACTCACTATCTATCAGCGGAAAAAGATAACAAGAAAAAGAAATACTTTTTTGTTTATGAAGAAGGTTCTTGGAAAGAAAAGAAAAGAGATTAACTCAAACCCCTTTATTAATTATTAAAAGAACCCAATAATAAACTTATGTCTAAATATCTTGAGCTAGTAGAAGTTTCCGAAGGAGTTGTTGTTCTTAGGAGGTCAGATGCTAAAGACTCCCCCCTAGTTAAAATTGAGTTCTCAAAAGATGTGAAAGCTCTTTTGAATGGCATGGAATTTGATGTGGCTAAGGAAATGATTAAAGCAGGAATCGAAACTTTAAACGCTGATATTGATTTGGAGACCTTCGACGAAGAACTAATGGAAACGTTCTTCAAAAAAGATAACGACAACAGAGTCGTTCACTAATTTAAATTCTCTCTTACAATTCCAACAGCCAGCCCTTCAATGGCAAAAAACTGCTGTTCATTAATTACAATGTCTTTGTAGTTGCTGTTTTCAGCAACGAGCCTCACTCCTTTGCTGTCTTTATAAAATCTTTTCAAGGTAACATCCTCATCTATTCTTGCAACAACTATTTGCCCGTTCTCAGCAACTTTTGAATGTTTTACACCGACCAAGTCATTTTCAAGAATGCCAGCATTTATCATGCTATCTCCCTCAACACGTAGGAAGAAATCAACAAGCTTATTCAAAGGATTTACTGGAATTGTTTTTTCAATATTCTCTATAGCTGTTATTGGAGACCCTGCGGCAACTCTCCCTATCAAAGGAATTCCTGTTGTTTCTTCAACAAGTCTTATGCCTCTAGAAGAACCCGGCACCTTTTCAATAGCTCCTTTTTTCACTAGTGCTTTAATATGCGACTCAGCAGCATTGACTGATTTAAAGTTTAGAATTTTTGCTATTTCTGCTCGCGTTGGCGGGAATCCATTCGCGACAACATGGTCTTTAATTACTTCAAATACTTTGATCTGTTGATTGGTTAGGTTTATCATATACTGTAATTATATACAGTAAATTATATTTTTTTCAAACTAAATGACAATTCTTAAAGTAGGAATCAGTTCTAGAGCTCTATTTGATATGAATGAGAGCCATAAAGTCTTTAAAGAAAAAGGCATAGAAAAATACGCCAAGTTTCAAAAAAAACATGAGAAAAACATCCTTGAGAAAGGGGTAGCATTCCCTTTAGTTGAAAAGCTACTTAGCATGAATACAAAAAAAGAAAAAATCGTAGAAGTTATTTTATTGTCAAGAAATAGTTCAGATACTGGATTAAGAATATTTAACTCCATAGAAAAATATCAGCTTGAAATAACTAGAGCAGTATTTTCAGGAGGTGAAAGCCCATTTCCTTACGTAGATGCATTGGACATTGATTTATTTTTGTCTGCAGATGTTGAAGATGTAAAGAAAGCTATTGAAACCAATATTGCAGCTGCTCATATTTTCACTAATAAGGTAAATTTCTCTGAAAGAAAAGAATTAAGGATTGCTTTTGATGCGGATGCAGTAATTTTTTCAGATGAATCTGAAGTTATGTATAAAAAGAAGGGATTAAAGAAGTATCTGGCTGAAGAAGGTGAATCTGAAGAACCTATAACTCCTGGACCATTTAATGGATTCCTTAAGAAATTAAATTTTATTCAGTCAAATTTTCCTGTAGATAATTGCCCTATAAGAATAGCTCTTGTTACAGCAAGAGCTGCACCTGCGCACAAGAGAGTAATCAAAACTCTCAGAAAAGAAAAAATTCGTATTGATGAAACATTTTTTCTTGGAGGGCTCGCAAAAGGTAAATTCCTAAAAGGGTTCAATGCTGATATATTTTTTGACGATTTAACAGAAAATTGCGCAGAGGCAACTAGTCATGTATCCACTGGTCATGTACCATACGGCATTAACAATACATGAAAATTCTCTGTACAGATTTAGAAGGTACCCTTGCTCCTGAAATTTGGCAAGAAATAGGACGTAATTACAATATCCCAGAACTTAGCGCCACAACAAGAGAGATTCCTGATTTTGAAGATCTAATGAATATGCGAATGGAAGCCCTCCAAAATAATGCTATTAGATACTCAGACCTTAAAGACTTTCTTAAGACGATTGACCCATATCAAGGCGCAAAAGAATTTTTAAACTCTCTTAAAGATAAGTATCAAATTGTCATTGTTTCTGACACTTTCTATGAATTGGCTTTACCATTGATTGAAAAATTAGGAGATTATCCTATTCTTTGCCACCATCTTAATATCAAAGATGATTACATAGAGTCGTATAGTAAAAGACAAAACGACCCCAAACGAAATGTTGTAAAAGGTTTTAAATCAATGAATTATGAATGTTTTTGTATGGGCGATTCATACAATGATATTCAAATGATTGATGAGTCTAATGGTGCATTTATTTTTGCACCAGAGGAAATTAAGAGCTCGAGACCAGATATACTTAGCTTTGAGAGCTATAACGATTTAAGAAATTATTTGCTGAAATGAATTTATATAATCTAGAAAATTTCGAAAGACCAAAACTTACTATGCCAAATAGAGGTAAAAAATTGTTAATGCATAGTTGTTGTGCACCATGTGCAGGCGAAATAATGGAGGCAGTTGCAGCCTCAGGTATTGATACAACAATTTATTTCTATAATCCTAATATTCACCCAAAAGAAGAATACGAAATCAGAAAAGAGGAGAACATTAGATTTGCAGAAAAGCTTGGTTTTGATTTTATTGATGCTGACTATGATAAAGATAATTGGTTTGAAAGAGTAAGTGGCTTGGAAGATGAGCCAGAAAGAGGTGAGAGATGCACTGTATGCTTTGACATGAGATTCGAGAGGAGCGCGCTATATGCAAATGAAAATGGTTTTGATGTTTTTGCAACAACTCTTGGTATTTCTCGATGGAAAGATCTAAACCAGATCAATGGCGCTGGCTTAAGAGCAGCAAATAAGTATAATAATCTTACATTTTGGGATTTTAATTGGAGAAAACAGGGTGGTTCATCCCGAATGCTAGAAATCTCCAAAAAAGAAAAATTCTATAAGCAAGAATATTGCGGTTGTGTTTTCAGCTTGAGAGATACCAATAGGTGGCGAAAGTCGAATGGCCGTGAAATTATAAAAAGAGGAATCAATTTTTACGAAATTAAATAATGAAGAAATTAGAGGGTGCAGGTTTAAGGGGCCAGTCTGCCGGACAAACATCACTTTCAACAGTAGAGCAAGAAGGTAGCCTTAGATATCTAGGTTACAGCATTGAGGACCTTGCTGAAAATGCTTCATTTGAAGAGGTAGCTTATTTATTGCTACTAGGCAAATTACCAACATCTTCAGAACTTGATGAGTTCGAAGAAGAATTATCATCTCAAAGGAAAATGCCTGACTCCCTGGTTAGCGTTATTGAATCAATACCATCCTCAGCTCACCCTATGGAAGTAGTCAGAACAATTATTTCTTATATGGGAGTTATTGAACCTGAAAAAACGTTTGAAGATCAATTGAAAGTTGCTAAAAGATTACTTGGAGTAACCACTACTGCAATTGTTTATTGGTATAACTTTTCCCATCATGGAGTAAGAATAAATCAAGACTCAAATGAGAGATCAGTAGCAGGGCATTTTCTAAAATTATTAAGACAGGAAGATATACCAGAACTCGACAAGAAGACTTTGGATGTATCGTTAACTTTGTATGCTGAGCATGAATTTAATGCATCAACTTTCACCGGTAGAGTTTGTGCATCAACCCTTTCAGACCTTCATTCATGTCTAACTGCAGCAGTTGGCAGTTTACGTGGCCCTTTGCATGGCGGAGCGAACGAAGAAGCAATGAAAATGTTACAACAAATTAATTCAGTTGATGAAGTGAAAAGCTTTGTTGATCAAAAGTTCGAAAATAAAGAAAAAATTATGGGATTTGGTCATGCTGTTTACTCAATTAAAGATCCTAGAAGTAATATTATTAAGGAATTCTCTGAGAAACTTTCCCTTAACCATGATCATAAATTGCTACATGATGTAGCCGCAGAAATGGAAGCTTATATGTGGGAGAAAAAGAAATTATTTCCAAATACAGATTTCTTTATGGCACCTGCATATCACTACATTGGCATTCCAACTGATTTATTTACACCTCTCTTTGCTATTGCAAGAATTGTGGGTTGGTCAGCACATGCGTTTGAGCAAAGAAGCAATAATAGAATTATTAGACCTAGCGCTGAGTATATTGGTCCAGAAGATAGAAACTGGATTGATATAGATTCAAGGTAATGTCCAAGTTTGACCCAGTAATTTGTAAGATTGCTGACTTTACCCAGACTTACACTGCAGATGAGTCTTCGTTGCAGGAAGCCAAAAGATGTTTTTTTGATAGCCTGGCTTGTGCATTTCTTGCGCTTGAGCATGACAAGGTGCAGAGTTTTTGTGCACTTCCATATATATCTGATTCATCAGGCACGGTAGGAGTAATTGGTACCGATATTAAAACAAATGTTGTTGATGCCACTTTTTTAAATGGCTCACTGATAAGATGGCTTGACTTTAATGATACCTGGCTTGCTAAGGAGTGGGGGCATCCGTCTGATAATTTGGCAGCTATATTGGCTTTAACTGATTACCTAAAAAGCGCAAGGGGCACAATATATAGCTTTAAAGATATTTTAAATTTCATGGTTCTTGCACATGAAATCCAAGGCACTCTAGCAATAGAGAATAGTTTCAATAAAGAAGGTCTAGACCATGTTGTTTTAGTAAAAATTGCATCAGCTGCGGTAGCATCGAAAATGTTAGGACATGATCATAATCAATTGAGCGCTGTGATTAGCAATGCAATCGTTGACGGACAAAGCTTAAGAACCTATCGTCATTTTCCAAACACTGGGACAAGAAAAAGTTGGGCTGCAGGAGATGCAAGTGCTAGAGGGGTTAAGCTTGCTTTTATTGCAGAAGTTAGTGATGAACATTATCCGTCAGCTATTTCAGCAAAAACATGGGGCTTTAATGATGTTTTGATGGGTGATAACCCAATCGAGCTTAAGCGTGAACTAAATTCTTATGTTATGGACAATATTCTTTATAAAGTAAATTTTCCTGCTGAATTTCACGCTCAGACGGCTGCCGAAGCTGCAATAAAATTACATTCTCAAATAGATTGTGATGATATTGCCAGTATTGATATCCATACACAAGAGCCTGGTGTAAGGATTATTTCAAAGCAAGGACCATTGACAAATTATGCAGACAGAGACCACTGCATTGAATATATTGTGGCATGGTGTTTGTTAACTGGAAATTTAGATGCTGATTCCTACACTGACGAAGCTGCATCAGATTCAAGGATTGATATGCTAAGAGAAATTACCTCAACATCAGAAAATAATGAATATACCAGAAGGTATTACAATCTTGATGAAAGAGCTATACCCAATAAAGTTATAGTAACTCTTAAAAATGGCCAAATGCTTGAAGAAGAGGTAATTTACCCATTGGGTCACAGGGTGAGAAGAGAGGAATCAAAACCTTACCTTAAACAAAAATTTGAAAATAGCCTTACTAATTCGGGGCTTGATGAAGCTTATTTGTGTGGAGCTTATAGCTCATCAAAGATATCAGATATTGAAATTTACGATATTCTGAAGAAAATATACAAATAATATGTCTGGAAATACATTTGGAACAATTTTTAAACTTACCACATTTGGTGAAAGTCATGGGGTAGCTCTAGGGGCAATCATTGATGGATGCCCACCAAATATACCTCTTACTACTGAAGATATTCAAGATGAATTAGATAGAAGAAAACCAGGGCAGTCACGCTATGTAACCCAGAGAAAAGAAGATGATGCTGTTGAAATCCTTTCAGGTGTCTTTGAAGGCAAAACTACCGGAACTCCAATTGGTCTAATTATCAAAAACAAAGACCAAAAATCTAAAGACTATGAAAATATTAAAGATAAATTTCGTCCTGGTCACGCTGATTATACCTATCAGCAAAAATATGGAATAAGAGACTATCGAGGAGGCGGAAGGGCCAGCGCTCGCGAAACAGCAATGCGTGTCGCAGGTGGTGCAATAGCAAAGAAAATTTTAACAACACTTGGAATCAGCATCTCTGCAGGAGTGGTGCAAATTGGAGAAATAAGAGCTAATAAAGTATCTTTTTCAGAGGCAGTTAAAAATGAATTTAATTTTGTAGATTTAGAAAAAATTAATGAACTTGAAACTTTCTTCCAAGCTCTCAATAAAGAGCAAGATTCAGTTGGCGCAAAAATTTTGGTTAGGGTTGCTGGCATAATGCCAGGAGTAGGATCCCCTGTGTTCTCAAAACTTGATGCAGAGCTTGCAAAAGCGATGATGAGTGTAAACGCTGTAAAGGCAGTAGAAATTGGTGCTGGCACTAGAGTTGTGGAAATGAAAGGCTCATCAAACAGAGATCTAATGGTCAAAGCAGGATTTCTTTCAAATAATTCTGGAGGAATTATTGGTGGAATCTCTAATGGAGAAGATATTGATCTGTATGTATCGCTAAAACCAACATCAAGTATTTCCCAAAAAACAACTACAGTTAATAAAGAGAATGAGGAGGTTGAGTTGCAGGTTAAAGGAAGGCACGATCCTTGTGTGGGCTTAAGAGCTGCGCCCATTTTAGAGGCAATGGCAGCTTTAACAATCCTTGACCAATATTTACTGGACAAAGGACAATGTTTTAATATTGAAAGGCCCTAAATCCAAAGTTCTATTTTTATTTTTAATCGTTTCTAGCGCATACTCCGACTCTTGTAAAAACTTAACAGAGCAAGCATTCCCAAAGAATTTAGCAGATGTAAACAATATTTTTTTGGAAGTTGAGAATTGCATTGACCAATTCAATATTCAACAAGAATACTTAATTGGAGGCTTGATAGCTCTAATTATTTTTATCTTTGTGCTTGTGGCAGAGATTAAATCTAAAAGAGCAAATAAAAAAATAACAAGCTCTAATGATTTAGGGAATAATGTTTTTAACAACCAAAATAATGAAATAAGCTCTGACCCAATAACACAAAAAATAGACTTATTAATTGCATACATCAATATGGAAGAGTTTTCCAAGGCAAGGAAATTAGCAGCGCAGCTTGAAAAACAGAAATTAAATCCTACCCAGACAGAAACTATTAAAAAACTCAAAAAAGGTTTAACTAAATGATTAGATATTTTGCTCAAGTTGAATATGAGGGAACGCATTATCACGGTTTTCAGAGCCAGAGAAATACAAAAAAAACTGTCCAATATCACTTGGAGGAGGCACTAGGAAAGGTTGGAAACGAAAAGATTGGTATTGTCTGTTCTGGGAGAACAGATACAGGAGTTCATGCCTTGAATCAAGTTATTCACTTCGATACCAAGTCTAAAAGATCTTCAGATTCATGGGTTAAAGGTGGGAATAGATATTTGCCAAGCGATATCACTATAAAAAAAGTTTTAAAAGTTAATGATAGTTTCCATGCAAGATTTTCAGCAACTTCAAGAACATATGTTTACCTAATAAGAAATAGCAAGACACCTGGTGGTATTGATAGCATGAGATCTTTATGGTGCAGTGATTCTTTGGACGAAAAAAAAATGAATTCAGCTGCCAAGAAACTGCTGGGAGAGAAAGATTTTTCATCTTTTCGAGCTGCTGGATGTCAATCTAAGTCATCAAAAAGAAAGATTTCTTTTGCTGAAGTAACAAGAGCTAATAAGTATATAATGATACGCATAACAGCAAACGCCTTTATGTTAAATATGATGCGAATTATTGTTGGAACTTTAATAAATGTTGGAAAAAAAGAAATAAGTATTATGGATTTTACTCAAATAATTAAAGCTAAGAACCGAAGACTAGCTGGCAAGACAGTTTCACCCTCTGGCCTATATTTTATTGGTCCAAGTTACGATGATGTAGAATACTTGCAAGACGATATAGAAATCATATGAACTGGATAAAAGATTTAATTCCTAATATTAAAAGGAATTTTTCACAAAATCTTGGTGATAAAGATAGTAAAGTTCCCGAGGGCTTATGGCGTTCATGCGATAGTTGTGGATCAATTCTGTATATTCCTGAGCTGAAAAAAAGCTCATATGTTTGCTCAAAATGTTCTCATCATTTCAAAATAAATGTTGAGCAACGTATCGAGGTAACATTTGATAAAGATAGTTATATAGACCTTAACCAGCATGAAGAATTCAAAGATCTATTGGACTTCAAAGATACTAAGAAGTACAAAGATAGGTTTTCTGAAGCAAAAAAGAAAACCTCTTCAGATGAAGCTATTTCAATTGGTCATGGAAAAATAAAAGGCAAGCAGGTAGTTTCAGCTATTTTTGAGTTTGATTTTTTAGGGGGCTCAATGGGTGGTGTTGTGGGTAAGAGGTTTGCTCAAGCAATAGATTATGCAGTTGAGAATAAACTGCCTCTTATTTGTTTTTCTACTAGTGGAGGAGCAAGAATGCAAGAATCAATGATTTCTTTATTTCAAATGGGAAAAACTGCAGCGGCAGTAAAAAAACTTAAAAAATCAAAATTACCATTTATTTCTGTTTTAGTTGATCCTTGTTATGGTGGTGTTACTGCAAGTCTTGCAATGCTTGGAGATCTAATTATTGCTGAACCAAAAGCTAGAATTGGCTTCTCTGGAAAAAGAGTGATACAAGATACTGTAAAAGAGGAATTGCCAAAAGATTTTCAAACGGCAGAAAAACAACTTGAGATGGGCTTTGTCGATAAAATTGTTGATAGAAAAGACATAAGAAACTTTTTCGAGAAGATGTTGATAATATTGGAGTGACTTTGAGAGAAACGGTCAAAAATATTCTAGGACTCTTAATTATTGCAACAATATCCTACGTAATCTTCGTAAGTTACAATGCTTACCAATTCTTTCAGACCGATCAAGCGCTTCTTTCTGAGAGTCTTTATAAAGACCAGATAGAGGTATTTGAAAACGATTTATCTGCAATAGAAGCCAAATTCAATGAAACTAACTACTATGATTCATCTAAAGCAATAAATCTAAATTTTGATGGAACACCAAAAACTTGGGTGGTCAAAATTACTGAGCTAAACGATGAAGTAATGATTCAAATTAAAGACGTTCTGTTTAACCAAGGATTCTTAACCTTTTCAGAAGATGATGCTCTATATATAGGGCCCTATATTGATAGATCGCAACTTGATTTTGCTCTTGAACTTCTTGGTACGAATTTTGATTTAGACGACTTGCAGATTCTTGAGTGGAAAATATGACTTTTAGTATTTTAGATATCCTTCTTGGCACAGGCTTTATTCTCCTTTTCTTCAGGGTTCAAAAAAATGGCTTGTTAAAAGAGTTGGTTTATCTATCACTTCTTCTTGTTTTTATTTTTTTGGTCATTAACAACTTGGAAGTAGTTTACAATCACTTTGAAGATCAAGGTTTTGATTATGGTGACGATATATACAATCTCTTTCTAATCATCTTAGCTTTTGCAGGAATGCCCCTACTAAATTTCTTTACATCATTGTATGTTCCAAAATTCAATGGAACATTTAGCATGATATCTGGGGTCTGTATTGGTTTCTTAAGGTATATGCTGCTGCTTTTCTTCGTGCTTCAAGTATATCCATCTATTTTTGAGAGTTCAGTAGTATTGAGATCGTTTATCGTTAATATAATGCTTACATATTTTTTTGATATCTTTATTTATTTGCTTTATTGATGTGTGGAATAGTAGGAATCGTCCAACAAGAGAACTGTTTTACAGAACTTTATGATGCATTGATAATGCTGCAGCATAGAGGACAGGATGCTGCTGGGATGACGGTATGTGAAAATGGTCATCTGCATTCTAGAAAATCTAAAGGACTAGTTAAAGAAGTATTTGGACAGCAACATTTTGAACGGTTGAAGGGCACATATGGTGTTGGTCATGTAAGGTACCCGACTGCTGGAGGCAATTCAAAAGAATATGCCCAACCTATGTATGTAAATTCACCTTATGGCATAGCACTGGCACATAATGGAAATTTATCGAATACCAAAGAATTGGCTAAGGAATTATTTCATAGTGATTTAAGGTATATTTCTACAGATTCAGATTCGGAAGTTCTTCTTAACATTCTTGCTCATGAAATTTCTAATTTTAGAGAGAAAGATCCTAGCCCAGATTTATTTTTTGATGCTGTTTCAAAAACATTTGAAAGGTGCGAGGGAAGTACAAATGTTATTTCAATTATTACTGACTACGGATTACTAGCATTTCGCGATAAGATGGGAATAAGACCTTTGATTCTAGGTTCCAAATTAAATTCTAAAGGAAGTAAGGATTATATGGTTGCTTCTGAAAGTGCTGCTTTCTTTTCAAGCGGTTACGAAGTGGAAAGAGATCTATTGCCAGGTGAGGCTATTTTTATTTCATTTGAAGGCAATTTATTTTCAAGAATATGTTGTGAGCAGACAGCTCTTACACCTTGTCTATTTGAGTATGTTTACTTTGCGAGACCAGATTCTGTAATTGATGGAGTGAACGTTTATGAAGCAAGGCAGTTGATGGGTGAAAAGTTGGCTGAAAAGATCAAGAATGAAATCCCAGTTGAAGAAATTGATGTTGTAATTCCAATTCCTGAAAGTTCAATATCTAGTGGCACTAAGGTAGCAGAGGTTTTGAAAAAGGAGTTGGCCTATGGGTTTGTAAAAAATCGTTACGTAGGCAGAACCTTTATCATGCCTGATCAGCAACAGAGAAGAACCTCAGTAAGAAGGAAGCTAAACCCAATCAAGTCTGAATTTTATGGCAAAAAAGTGCTGCTGGTGGACGATTCAATTGTTAGAGGAACAACTATGAAAGAGATTGTTCAAATGTGTTATGCAGCTGGAGCTTTAAAAGTTTCTGTAGCATCGGCAGCACCAGAGGTAAAGTTCCCTAATGTTTATGGCATTGATATGGCCGCACGAAGTGAGCTTGTGGCACATAACCGAACTAAGGAAGAGATAAAAAGTTTTTTGGGCTGCGATTACTTGGTTTATCAAAGTTTAGAAGATTTAGTTGCCTCAGTTATTGAGCTTAATCCAAAACTAGATGGACTAGAGAAATCAATTTTTGATGGGGTTTATCCAACTGATATTTCAGAAGAATATCTTCAGCATTTAGAGCAAACGAGACTGTTTAAGTTTTAACCTCTTCGATATCGATATGAGAGATGTCCATCTCTCTAACTTTCTTAAGGTAGTCCTCAATCTCATTAAAATTCATATATCTAAAAATTTCTTCAGACATAGAATTCAAATCTCCAGCATATTCAATATATTCTTGAACGCTTGGTATTTTTCCAAGTAGCGATGATATCGCAGTTACTTCAGAGGATGCTAAATAAACATTTGCACCATCACCCATTCTATTAGGGAAATTTCTTGTAGAAGTTGATACGACTGTAGCATTATCTGCAGTTCTTGCTTGATTACCCATGCATAGCGAGCACCCAGGGATTTCAACTTGAGCTTCAGAATTCTCAAATATTTTGTAGTACCCCTCAGAGGTTAATTGATGCTCATCCATGCGAGTAGGTGGCACAATCCATAATTTTGATTTTGACTTACCATATTTTTCAAGTAATTTTCCAGCTGCTCTGAAATGACCAATGTTTGTCATACATGAACCAATAAATCCTTCATCAACAACATCACCTGCCACCTCACTCAAAGGTTTAATATCATCTGGATCGTTTGGACAAGCTAAGAGTGGTTCGGAAATTTCATCCAAATTAATGTCAATTACAGCTGCATACTCAGCATCAGAATCAGCCTCAAGAAGAACTGGATTTTTCATCCACTCTTCCATCTCTCTTGCTCTTCTTTCTAAAGTTTTTGGATCATGGTAGCCCTCAGATATCATCCACCGCAAAAGTGTGACATTTGACTTGAGGTACTCCATGATTGGTTCTCTGTCTAATTTTACAGTGCAACCGGAAGCTGACCGTTCTGCGGATGCATCCGATAGCTCAAAGGCTTGTTCGATTTTTAATTGCGGCAGCCCTTCGATCTCTAAACATCTTCCCGAAAAAATATTCTTCTTACCTTTTTTATCTAAAGTAAGCAGCCCTTGCTTTAAGGCAAAATATGGAATTGCATGGACTAAATCTCTAATTGTGATTCCAGGTTGCAAGTTGCCACTGAATCTAACTAAAACACTTTCAGGCATTTCTAATGGCATCACACCCAATGTGGCTGCAAATGCAACCATACCTGACCCAGCAGGAAAGCTTATACCAATTGGAAATCGAGTATGACTATCTCCACCTGTACCTACGGTATCTGGCAGCAACATTCTATTTAACCAAGAGTGAATAATGCCGTCTCCAGGTCTCAAAGAAACTCCTCCTCTATTTATAAAAAAATCTGGAAGCGTACGGTGTGTATCTAAATCTACTGGCTTAGGATATGCAGCAGTATGACAAAATGACTGCATCACCAAGTCAGATGAGAATCCAAGACAAGCTAACTCTTTAAGTTCATCTCTAGTCATGGGTCCTGTAGTATCTTGTGACCCAACTGTAGTCATTCTTGGTTCGCAATATTGTCCAGCTCTAACGCCTTCAAGTCCACAAGCTTTGCCCACCATCTTTTGAGCTAGAGTAAAACCTTTTTCTGAACTTGAACCTTCGCCATATCTTCGAAAAACATCGGATGGCTTCAGTCCTAATTTCTCTCTTGTTTTATCTGTTAGTTGACGACCAATAATGAGATTGATCCTTCCACCTGCTTTTACTTCATCAAGCAAGACTTCTGATTTTAAAGTAAATCTTGACACCACCTCTCCAGATTCTTTATCCATGATCTCTCCATCATATGGTTTAAGAATAATTTTTTGGCCATGATTTAAGTTTTCAACATCCAATTCAATAGGCAGCGCTCCTGAATCCTGTAGAGTGTTATAAAAAATAGGTGCAATTTTATTTCCAAGACAAAACCCTCCGGTTTTCTTCGCAGGAACATTAGGTATATCGTCTCCCATATGCCACAGCATAGAGTTGACTGCAGATTTTCTTGATGATCCTGTACCCACAACGTCACCTACAAAAACTAAGTTCGAGCCATCCTGTTTAAATGAATTTAGCTCTGCTAGGGGATCAGCAATATTTTCTGAGAATTTTAAAAATGCCTGTGCATGCAAAGGTATATCAGGTCTAGACCATGCTTCTTTGGCTGGAGAGAAGTCATCTGTGTTGGTTTCACCACTTACTTTAAAAATTTTGAGCTCAATTTCTTTTGCTAAATCGGGCTTTTTAGTAAACCATTCTGCCTCAGCCCATGAATTGATGACATCTTTTGCAAATTCATTTTCAGAAGACATGTCATAAACTTCGTTAAATGCATCGTAAACTAAAATGGTATGTTTCAGTGCTTCGGCTGCCTCTTTTTGGTAATTGCTTGATTTTAAAATAGATACAAGGGCTTCAACGGAATAGCCTCCTAGCATGGTGCCCAGAAGCTTAATTGCATGTGAAGGTGATATCAGGTTTGAATGAGATTGCTCTAGAGCCAATTCTTTTAGATAGCCGGCTTTGACATAAGCAGCCTCATCTACTCCTGGAGATACCTCATTTTCAAGCAGAATAAGATGTTCTTGTTGAGCTTCTTTTTTTTCGAATAGTTTTATAAGATCTTGTGTTTGTTCAGCGTTTAAAGGCAATGGTGGCAAGTCTTGCTCTTGTCTGTTAATTTTGTCCTTATTATATGATTCAAACATATTAGTACTTATAATTTGCCACTAATTCTACAACTAAGTTATCTTAATAGAAATAATGAAAAATAATTATCTAGTAAAAACGCCTTGTATTGGAATTTGTTCTACAACCTATGGTGATGATATTTGTCGTGGCTGTAAGCGTTTCTCTCATGAGGTTACAGCTTGGATTAAGTATTCGGATATTGAAAAAGATAATGTAAATGCAAGATTGCAAAAATTTAAAGTTCTAATTCTTTCTGATAAATTCTCCATTGTCGATGATCAAAAGCTATTCAATTTTATGAAAGATAATAAGATTATGTTCAATGATGAGCTCAATCCATTATGTTGGATATTTGATTTGCTACGTGCTTCATCTGATGACAAACTAGATCTTTCAGAATATGGCATTGAAGTTAAGAGCAGCTTTAAGGACTTAACTAATGTTGAGCTTAAAGATCTTATAAATAGAGAGTTTTTTGAACTCTCTGTTGCTCATTTTGACAGATACCTTAGAAGCTAGTTTTATTTTGCAATAGGTATTTCGTCTATCTTCGTGGTATACCTTTTTGATTTCATATCCCTTTTCATTTTCCACGTATTTCTATAGCCTTGATTTCCAAAATAGAGCTTGCCTTTTTCTGTTAAGTTTAGAAAATCGACAACACTCATAAGTCTTTCTGACTTTTTGCTATCGCATGATTTTTCAAATAGATTCATTTGATATCCAAGCCTGTCTGAGAAACTGCTTAATAGCACTCCAGCTTTAGAGTACTTATAGCCCTTTCTATATATTTTATCTAATATTTGATTAGCAGACTTGATGATTACTCTTGAATCATCCGTTGGATGGATCAATTCAATAAAATTTGAAGAATATATTTGTTTTATGTTTCTATTAAAAGGATTAGATCTAATAAAAACTGTTATTAAACTACATTTCTGATCTTCAAATCTTAGTTTTTCTGCTGCTCTTCCAGCATGAAAGCTAATGGCTTCATTGATAATTTTTTTTGAATCTATTGATTTCCCAAAACTTCTGCTAACCATGATTTGTTTTTTTGGTTCCAGTATATTGTTGGCACCTAAGCATGGCTGTCCTTTTAGTTCTCTTATTGTTCTTTCCAGAACAACACTAAAGTTATCTCTCATTAGGCGTGGTTCAGTCTGACTAAGTTGTAAAGCATTTTTTATTCCTATTGCCTGCAGTCTCTTGGCCAGCCTTTTGCCTATTCCCCATATTTTTTCTATCTCCACCATCTTTAGAAAATGTTGAATTATTTTTTTATCTTGAAGAATAACTACACCATCAAATCTGTCATCGTCTTTAGCCATCTTGTTGGCAAGCTTTGCCAGTGTTTTTGTGGGAGCAATGCCTATGCTTACTGGAATGCCAATCCATTTTTTAATTTTTTCTTTTGACTCAAAAGCAAACCTAATTAGATCAATATTTTTTTCATATGTTTGTAAATTTAGAAATGCTTCATCAATGCTATAAATATCGATCTCAGGGCAAGATGCTGCCAATAGATTCATTACTCTATTTGAGATATCAGCATATAGTCATAATTAGATGAAAAAACTACTCCACCCCTCCCAATATAGTCTTCTCTGATCTGATACCATGGCTGACCCATAGTTAAGCCCATTTTTTTTGCTTCTGGTGATCTTGCTATCACACAACCATCGTTATTGCTTAATACTATGACTGGCTTATTTTTTAGGTCGGGTCGGAATATCTTTTCACAAGACGCATAAAAGCTATTGCAATCAACTAAGGCATACATCAGTAAATATTTATCGAAGAAGTGACAACTCCTAAAATCTCAAAATCTAAAATTAGATCTATATCTATGTAGCTATTTTTATGACAGGCAGTAGTAAGCATTTTTTTATTGTTGATTATCAATTTGCGGCAAATAAAATTTCCATCTACTGAGGCCACGACTACATTCCCATTGGTCGCCTTTATACTTCTATCAATTACCAGAATGGCATTATCTTTTATACCAGCAAACAGCATCTCATGGCCTTTAAATCTCATCAGGAATGTCGAGCTAGCTCTTTTTATGAGCAGTTCATTAATATTTATTGGATTCTCTACATAATCACCAGCAGGACTAGGAAACCCTGAGTGTTTTTGCTTTTTGTGAAGAAAATTATTCTCTGTCTTGCTTTCAAGATCTATCATAAAATACTGTATATATATACAGTATTTTATATGAAATATTTAAATAGAAAAAGACTTCAGATCAAAATGATTATGGTCATATTCGAAAACCCAACCTTCATCTTCCCAGCTTCCTAAAACAACTTTTATTGAGCCATTAGAAAGTTTTTTGATTTCGGGACGATGTGTATGTCCATGAATTAGTAAATCTAAATTATTATGCTTTATGCAGTGATCTATAGAGTCCTTATTGGTATCCATAATATTTTCAGGCTTATTGCTGCTGGCATCCTTGCTTTTAGATCTCATGTCTTCTGCAATAGCAATTCTTTCATTAAGAGGCTGGTTAAGAAAATCATCAACCCATTTTTTTGATCTAATTCTTGATTTTAGATCTTGGTACTCATGATCATCGGTGCAAAAAACATCGCCATGAGAGAGCATAATTGTTTTACCTGAATGTGTCATGATGTATTGGTCTTTAATGATTTGAATGCCGCTATCTTTTGCAAACTTAGAGCCAATTAAAAAATCTCTATTTCCATGAATAAAATATATTTTATTTTCTTGGTTTGAATAATTTTTAAGAGACTTTTTTACTTGAACAGCTAGAGATGAATCGTCATCGTCGCCTACCCAATATTCAAATAAATCCCCTAAGATAAAGAGAGCTTCATATTTGATGCAATCATTTGAAAGAAAATTTAAGAAAGCTTCTGTTCTTTTATTTTCATTGGGATCTAGATGTAAATCAGAAATAAAACCAAGCATATTTATTGATGATAACGTGTTTAGAAATTATGGGAAAGGCAATAAAAAAAGTAGAATTAAAGAATGAAAAATTTATTAAAAGCAGTAAGCATATTTTTTTTAGGAAGCTGTGGGAGTGGAAGTGTGGTAAATGTTGAAGATCCATATCTATGGCTTGAGGAAGTAGAAGGCGAAGAAGCTCTGCAATGGGTTCAGTCGCAAAATGATATTACACAAGCAAGGTATGAAAGCTCTGAAAGCTTTGATAACACATATCAATTTCTGCTTGATGAATATAATTCAGATGATCGCATACCATATGCTTATATTCAGAACGGTGAAATGTACAATTTTTGGCGTGATGAAAGCAATGTCAGAGGAGTGTGGCGAAAGACATCGATTGAATCCTACCAAACAGAGGAGATTGAGTGGGAAAATATTCTGGATATAGATCAGTTGGCTCAACAAGAAGGGAAGAATTGGGTCTGGAGAGGAGCAAGTTGTTTAGCTCCTGATTATGAGAGGTGTTTGATTCGTTTGTCCGATGGAGGCAAAGATGCCATTGTCATCAGAGAGTTTGATTTAATAAATAAGCAGTTTATTTCTGATGGATTTATTACAGCAGAATCAAAACAATATTTTAGTTGGCTTAATGAAGATGAGTTACTAATAGCAACTAACTTTGGGCCAGACTCCATGAACGAATCTGGTTATCCTCGACAAGTTAAAGTTTGGAATCGAGCTCAAGGTCTTGAAGAAGCAAAGCTAATTTTTGATGGGGATTATGAGAAAATATTTAGCTTCCCATTTTCAAGTATTAGGCCAGATGGCAGCTATTTTGGAGTTTTAGAGGGGCCAACATTTTTTACTAAAGTGCTTTATTTATTTAAAGGTCTAGAGCTTGTTAAACTTGATCTGCCGCTCAAAATGGATGTTTATGGCACTTATGAGAACTTGCTAATTATTTCTCTTGCTGAAGATTGGCAAGGTTATGGGGTCGGAGATTTAATTGCGGTAAATATTGATGATGCGCTTGATAATAATATTACCTCAGACTCTCTAACTCTACTTTTTGAACCAAGTGAAAAAAGTTTCCTTAGGAGTGTATCAATAGGGCATAAGCAGATTTTAGTAAGTATTCTTGATAATATTTCCGGCCAGGTTTTACAACTTCAGAAAGTAGGAGATACCTGGATTAAAAATCAAGTTCGTGGCTTCGAAGGAGGCATGTTATCGGTTTCAAGTGTAGACAGTTGGTCTGACCATACTTTTCTAAATTCTCAAGGATTTACAGAGTCAGCTAGCCTTTATTATTCTGATGGTGCAAAAGAGTTTAAAAAAATTAAATCTGTACCAAGCAAATTTAACCCAGAGCAGTACAAGGTAGAGCAGCTTTACGCAACTTCCAAGGATGGAACTTCAATACCTTACTTTCAGATATCAAATGTTGATATGGTAAAAGATTCAAAAAACCCAACACTTTTGTATGGTTATGGGGGGTTTGAGATTTCACAAACACCCTCTTACTTAAGTGCATTCTCTAGAGCTTGGCTTGATTCAGGAGGTGTATATGTGATTGCTAATATTCGTGGTGGAGGTGAGTTTGGGCCTAATTGGCACCAAGCAGCACTCAAAGAGAACAGACAAAGAGCATACGACGATTTTATAGCAGTGGCAGAAAAACTTATTCAAACCAGAATAACCTCACCAAAACATTTAGGCATAAGAGGAGGATCCAATGGCGGTCTTTTAGTTGGCGCTACATTTACTCAAAGACCAGATCTTTTTAATGCAGTCGTTTGTGCTGTGCCATTATTGGATATGTATAGATACGATAAGTTGCTTGCAGGCGCATCTTGGGTTGATGAATATGGTGATCCTGACAATCCAAGTGAATGGGAATTTATAAGTAAATATTCTCCCTATCAAAATGTTTTCACTGATCAAGATTATCCAGAAGTGTATTTTTACACTTCAACAAAAGACGATAGAGTGCATCCAGGTCATGCCAGAAAAATGGCTAAGAAAATGATTGACCAGGGTCATAAGGTAATCTATTACGAAAATATTGAAGGAGGGCACTCTGCAGCTGCAAATTTAAAGCAGTCAGCTTACATGTCAACTCTTCAATTAGAGTACCTTAGAGATAAACTCATCGATTAATTTGTACGACGTTACTATCTTAACTTGTGAGGCTTACTACAAGCCTCACGAATTAAATTCGTATATAAGCAATATCTTACTGGAGGAGCAATTAATAAAAGAAAGTCTTGAAAGTAATGGACTAAAAGTAGATGTCACATATTGGAGTAACAAATCATACGATTGGACATCCACCAAATCGGCAGTGTTCCGAACAGTTTGGGATTATTTTGAGAATTTTGAAAAGTTTTATTCTTGGCTCAATAAAATAAAAAACCAAACCAAGCTCATAAACTCCTATGAATTGGTAAATTGGAATATCAATAAGAAATATTTACTTGATCTGGAAAGTAATGGAATAAATATTGTCCCTACAAGACTAATAAAAAAAGGCTCTACTGAAACATTAAAATCTATATGTTCAATTGAGAACTATGGCGACATTGTCATCAAGCCAGCCATCTCGGCTGCTGCTTATCAAACCTATAAAATTACATCGAATGAAGTTAATAATTACGAAGATCTATTTTCAGATTTAATCCAAGAAAAAGATATGTTGGTGCAACCTTTTTTTGAGCAAATAACTTCATTGGGGGAGGCATCACTAATGATTTTTGATGGAAACTTTTCTCATGCAATTCTAAAGCGAGCAAAGGAGGGTGATTTTAGAGTCCAAGATGATTTTGGCGGCACTGTAGAATGTTATATCCCCACTGAAAAAGAAATTTCTTTTGCACTTGATGTTATTTCTGCTTGTAAGACAAAACCAAGTTATGGCAGGGTTGATATTGTTTGGGATAAAAGCAAAGAAGTTTATTTATCAGAGCTAGAGTTGTTCGAACCTGAGTTGTGGTTTAGAGAAAATTCAAAAAGTGCAGGTATGTTGGCAGAAGCAGTTAAAAAAATACTTTAATACAATAAACTATCTATGAAATCGCCGAAAGGTGGCTCCCCGAACTGGGCTCGAACCAGTGACCCACTGATTAACAGTCAGTTGCTCTACCAACTGAGCTATCGGGGAACAGATTGGAATTATAACAACAATTTTAAAATATAAAACAATGTCAGGCTTCAAAGTAATTGCTGATTTTAAACCGACTGGGGATCAGCCTAATGCAATAAATTCAATATCTAAAAACCTAAATGATGGTTTGTTGAACCAGATTTTGCTTGGAGTAACAGGATCAGGTAAGACCTATACCATAGCTAAAGTAATTGAACAGACACAAAGGCCTGCAATAATTATGGCCCCAAACAAAACCTTGGCTGCACAACTTTATGGTGAATTTAAAGATTTTTTCCCCAACAATAGAGTGGAGTATTTTATTTCTTATTATGACTATTATCAGCCAGAAGCTTATGTTCCATCTTCTGATACTTACATTGCCAAGGATGCCAATATTAATGAACATATTGAGCAGATGCGCCTATCTGCAACCAAAGCACTTATAGAATCAAATGACACAATTGTCGTAGCTTCAGTTTCTGCAATTTATGGTCTTGGAGATCCAAAATCGTATTTGAAGATGATCTTAAATTTAAGCAGAGGAGAGGTAGTAAATCAAAGAGACATCTTAAGACAATTATCGACCATGCAATATTCAAGGAATGATTTAGATTTTCAAAGATCAAACTTTAGAGTCAGAGGTAACGTGATTGATATCTTCCCTGCAGAATCAGAAAAAGAGTCGGTTAGAATTGAGCTCGAAGGCGATAAAATATCTGAAATATCTTTTTTTGATCCCTAACAGGAGCTGTGCTATATGAGGTGCCAAGAGTCACAATTTTTCCAAAAACTCACTATGTAACTCCCAAAGCAACCATTGAGCAAGCCATCGAACAAATAAGATCAGAACTACATTTAAGGCTCAAAGAGCTTAAGGCAAATAATAAATTGCTTGAAGCACAAAGACTAGAAGAGAGAACTAATTACGATTTAGAGATGCTACAGGAGCTGGGGTTTTGCAATGGAGTTGAGAACTATTCTAGATATTTATCTGGGAGAGCTGCTGGTGAAGCACCACCTTGTTTGTTTGACTATATCCCAAAAAACGCGATTGTCTTTGTAGATGAATCGCATGTTTCTGTACCGCAAATAGGTGGTATGTTTAAAGGCGACAGATCAAGAAAAGAAACACTTGTTGAATATGGCTTTAGATTGCCAAGTGCATTGGATAATAGACCTCTAAGGTTTGAGGAGTGGAATAAGATTGCACCCCAAAGGGTATTTGTTTCGGCAACACCAGGCAAGTGGGAGAATGAAAACACGGATACAAAAGTTGAGTTACTCGTTCGACCAACAGGGCTGGTAGATCCAGAAGTTGAAATACGGTCAGCTCAACATCAAGTTGAAGATATTTTGGAAGAGGTTCAAAAAACTTCAAATAAAGGTTTTAGAAGTCTAATCACAACACTAACTAAAAAAATGGCGGAAGATTTAACCGATTACATGCATGACAAAGGTATTAAAGTTAGGTACATGCATTCGGATATTGATTCTGTCGAGAGGGTCGAGATTCTTAGAGACTTAAGGCTTGGTGCTTTTGATGTATTGATAGGCATTAACTTGCTTAGGGAGGGCTTGGACCTTCCAGAAGTTGGGTTCGTTGGTGTTCTAGATGCTGATAAAGAAGGTTTTTTAAGATCAGAAGGCTCACTGATTCAAACAATTGGTCGAGCTGCAAGAAATGTTGAAGGCAAAGCAATTTTATATGCCGATAAAATTACTGGTTCAATTGAAAGAGCAATAGGAGAGACTAATAGAAGGCGAGAAATTCAAAATAAATATAATAAAGAACATAACATCACCCCAAAAACCGTCACATCAAAAATAAAGGATGTCATGGAGGGGGCAAGAATAATAAAAAAAGAGAAGAAAAATAAAAAGAATCTTGATGCTGAATACGATATTTCAGAAATAAATTACAGGAATATTGGCAAGGAGATCAAAAAAATAGATAAATTAATGCGACAATCTGCAAAGGAATTAGATTTTGAAAAAGCGGCTTACTACAGAGATCTTGTTAACGAGCTGAAAGAAAAAATTTTAATTAACAAAGCATAATGGCTCAAAAAATATTTTTTTACGAAGGGGATAGTGTTCTCAATGAACTAGATATTAAAAGAATTTTTAAGAACACAAATATTGAGCTCCAATCTAGATATATCTTTTGCATTCTGTTTGATGATCAGCCGGATATTAATGAAATAGAAAAAATAAAAACCCTACTAAATGCCGAGGATCTAAAATTTGAACCTAATTTGATCTTTACACCTAGAGCTGGAACTATAAGTGCTTGGTCAAGCAAAGCTCAGGATATTTTTAATAATATTGGCATTAAACGGGTACTAAGAATAGAGAGATTTAAGGCATTTTTTACTCCTGAAGAAGATAAAAAAATGGTCAAAAGTAAATTATTTGACCGCATGACAGAATCCTTGTTTGAACATATTGATGAAACAGCTTCAATATTCAATAAAAGCAAAAGAAAGAAAACTAATGTTTTCGATATCCATAAGAATAAAGATTTATTAATCTCACTAAATTCAGAGCTTGGTCTAGCTCTCAACCAGCATGAGATTGAGTATCTAAACTCATTATTTCAAAAACTTGAAAGGGGAATAACTGATGCAGAGTTAATGATGTTTGCTCAAATTAACTCTGAACATTGTAGACACAAAATATTTCGATCAAATTGGCAGACTGATATTCCTTTTGCTTTTGATAGCTTGTTTGATGCCATTAAATCAACAACTAAAAAATCAATGAAGCATGTTAAGTCTGCATATCATGATAATTCAGCGGTGATTGAATCCTTTTCAAAGTCAATGCTTGAAGTAGGTGGCGACAACACTTATAAAAAGTTTAATGACAGTGTGCACACAACCATAAAAGTTGAGACACATAATCACCCCACTGGAATATCACCTTTCGAGGGTTCTGCGACAGGGAGTGGTGGAGAAATAAGAGATTGCTCGGCGACAGGAAGAGTGGCTAGACCAAAAGCAGGTTTTATGGGCTTATGCTTGTCGCATTTGAGACTAGATGAAGATCTAGAAACTTGGGAAAATCCGCTGCATAAGCCTAGCCATATGGCAACTCCAAAAGAAATTATTAATGAAGCTCCCTTAGGCTCGTCAACCTATAACAATGAGTTTGGTAGACCGGCAATTTATGGTTACTTTAGAACTCTAGAGCTCCAACACTATGGTTATCATAAGCCCATCATGCTGGCAGGCGGATTGGGGTCAATAAAAGATGCGCTCATTCAAAAAGGGCAGCCCGAGTCAGGCGATTTAGTAATTGTTCTTGGAGGGCCTGCAATGCTTATTGGGTTAGGTGGCGGTTCAGCAAGCTCAACCAAAGACTCCTTAAGCTCAGATCTTGATTTTGTTTCGGTGCAAAGATCGAACCCTGAAATGCAAAGAAGAGCTCAGCAAGTTCTAGATAAGTTCAATGCCAGAAACTCAAAAAACCCTATTTCATTCATTCATGATGTCGGAGCTGGAGGAATCTCAAATGCCATTCCCGAACTAGCAAAGGATACTAACTTAGGGGTGAACATATCATTGGACAAAGTAAATTGTGCCGACGATACAATGTCACCAATGGAGATATGGTGCAACGAATCTCAAGAGAGATATGTATTTAGTATTCCAAAACAAAAGCTATCCGCATTAGATCACATCTGTAAAAGGGAGAGATGCCCATACTCTGTAGCTGGTGAATTAACTTCTGAAAAAATCGTTAAAGTAAGCTATGAAGACGAAATTATTGTTGATTTGACACTGACTGATTTGTTTGGCGATATTCCTTTACCAAAACTTATTGCCAATGACTACGACCGAACAACGGAAATTGAAGACCTGCCACACGATAATATTCAGCAACACTTATTAAATATACTTAGATTTCCAGCAATTGCCTCTAAAAAGTTTTTGATTACCATTGGTGACAGAACAGTCACTGGGTTGGTATATAGAGATCAATTCATTGGCAATAAGCAAGTTCCAGTTAGTGACTATGCCGCAACTCTGGATGATTATGATAGTTACTCAGGTCAGGTAGTGGCAATTGGTGAGAAACCATCTATTGCAATTGGAAATCCAGAAGCATCGACAAGAATGGCGATGGCTGAGGCCCTAACAAATTTAGTGGGGGTAAAGCATCAAGCTCTGAGT
The DNA here is from genome assembly GCA_038147295.1 of Gammaproteobacteria bacterium. GTDB lineage: Bacteria > Pseudomonadota > Gammaproteobacteria > Magnimaribacterales > TMED112 > TMED112. The sequence goes on along the minus strand of JAYQTH010000001.1, from coordinate 106,226 downwards.
AACATTGCCTTCTCAGCAAACTGGATGAGCTCAACCAAGAGCTCAGACGAAAGAGGAGATTTATTACGAGGAGTTCAGGCTCTAACAAATCTCGCAGATTACTTAGGTGTATCTATACCAGTTGGTAAAGACTCATTGTCAATGAATACAACATGGAGCGATGATATTGAAAGAACGGTAACCTCTCCTATGACTTTAAATATCTCAGCCTTTTCTAATGTAGAAGATCTAAGAGTTGGCGTTACTCCAGAATTAAGTGATGTAGAATCAACGCTCCTCCATGTTTGGATCAATCAAGGAGATTTTCGTATGGGGGGAAGTTGTCTATACCAAAGCTACAATCTTTATGGTGGACCAACACCTGATATAGATAATCCAGAAAAGTTAAAAAGATTGTTTAATGCAACGCAAAAAATTCTTTCCAAAGGCATGATCACAGCTTTGCATGATGTTTCTGATGGCGGTCTTATAACTGCTCTATGGGAAATGGCAATATGCAGCAATACGGGTCTTGATATTAATCTAAACGTAGCAGATAGAAGTGAATTAATCCCTTTGCTATTTTCTGAAGAGATTGGTTTAGTAGTTGAGGTTCCCAATGATCATTTAAAAGAGGTAATGGATTATTACTCGAAAAAAGATCTTTATTTCCAGGAAGTTGCAAAAAAATCCAACCATGCAAAATTTAGGTTGCTCAATTATGGTAAAGAAGTTTTCTCACAGAGTATTGGAGAACTATATCAGGCTTGGGATGATGTTTCATTCAAGATCCAATCTATGAGAGATAACCATGAATGTGCTGAGTCAGAAAGAACAGCTTTCCTTGAGAACGACGAATACCTAACACCCAAAATTACTTTTGATTTACCAGAAGTAAAAAATAATTTTTTTGAGAAAAAGCCAAAGGTTGCCCTCCTTAGAGAACAGGGTATTAATGGGCACTACGATATGGCTGCAGCGCTTATGGCAGCAGGTTTCGAAGTTGAAGACATCCATTTAAGTGAAGTTGGAACCAGCATTAAGTCTTTGGACAAATTTAGTGGGCTGGTTATCCCAGGTGGATTTTCTTATGGCGATGTTTTGGGTGCCGGCAATGGAATGGCAAAAACAATTATGTTTAAACCAAAATTAAAAAAGATTTTTAAATCTTTCTTTGAAGACAAATCTAAGTTTGCCTTTGGAGTGTGCAATGGTTGTCAATTCCTTTCAGGGTTGAAAGATATCATTCCTGGAGCTAATCATTGGCCAAAATTTATTAAAAATGAATCAAATCAATATGAGTGCAGGCTAGTTCAATTAAAAATAGCAGATTCAAAATCAATTTTTTTTGAAGACATGAAAGATAGTGTTATTCCAGTCATGGTCTCTCATGGAGAGGGGCAAGCCAAATTTGAAGATGTTCCACAAAATGTCATAGCATCATATGTTGATCCTTCTCATAATGCTTCAAAAATTTATCCATTTAACCCAAATGGGTCACATGAGGGTGTTGCTGGAGTCTGCAATGATGATGGTCGAATAATGATTATGATGCCACATCCAGAACGAACCTATCTGACCAAACAATTTTCCTGGGCACCGTCGGAGTGGGGAGAGCTATCCCCTTGGTTTAAAATTTTTGAAAATGCCTATAAGTTTGCTAAAAAAAATTAATTGTCCAGCACATTATTGAATATCTTGCCAACCCCTTCTTTAAGGTAAAGCTCTATTGTCATCCTGACAGTGCGAAACGCAAGATCATCCCAAGGTATTTCATCGATATGAAAAAGTTTCACCTCACTACTTTCTGGAGTTGGTCCAAAATCATCATTTACAACTAAACCTGTAAAGAATGTATAAATTTGATTGATTCTTGGAACACTAATGACGTTAAATAGTTGCACATCTTTTACAAGAAGTTTAGCTTCTTCTTGTGTCTCCCTGAGGGCACCTTCTTCAATGCTCTCACCATTTTCAAGAAAACCGGCAGGCAAAGTCCAATACCCAGATCTTGGTTCTATTGATCTTTTGCAAAGTAGAATTTCGTTATTCTTTGTAAAAGGGAGAACTCCCGTGACTATGTTTGGGTTGGAATAAAAAATTTCTCCACACGCTGAGCAAATATCCCGTGGCAGATTGTCATCATCGGGTATTCTTTTTTCAATATTTGCTGAGGCACAATTTGAACAAAAATTCATAAAGATTAAAGTTACTCATTATAATAAAGATATGATTTATAGCCTAGGCAATTTGCATCCTAACTTTAATAAAGACACCGTTTGGGTTGCAGACTCTGCAGATGTTATCGGGAATGTTGTAATGGAAGATGATGTTTCAGTCTGGTTTAATGTAACCATTAGAGGAGACAACGATGAAATTAAGATTTGCAAAGGAGCAAATATTCAAGATAACTCTGTTATTCATACAGATGCGGGAATTAAGGTTGTGATAGGGGAGAACGTTACTGTAGGTCACAAAGTAATATTGCATGGTGCCAATGTTGGAGAAAATACAATCGTTGGAATGGGCAGTGTGTTAATGAATAATGCTCAAATTGGTAAAAATTGCATAATTGGAGCAAATTCACTAATTACAGAAGGCAAAGAATTTCCAAAAAATAGTTTAATCATGGGTAGTCCAGCTAAATTAATCAGAGAGTTAACAGAAGAAGAGATTGAATTTTTATCATTGAGCGCCAAACATTACATTGAGAAATCAAAATACTTCAGCAAAGAGTTAAAAAATGCAGATTAATCAACTAAGAAGTGCCTTTCTAAATTATTTCAAATCAAAAAATCATAAGATTATGGATTCAAGTGATTTGGTTCCGCATGGTGATGACAGTCTGTTATTTACCAACGCAGGGATGGTCCAGTTTAAGGATACATTTTTAGGTGCTGAATCAAGAGATTATTCTGCAACCACATCACAAAAATGTTTAAGAGTTGGCGGCAAGCATAACGATCTTGAGAACGTCGGGTTTACCACCAGACACCAAACGTTTTTTGAAATGCTTGGGAATTTCAGTTTTGGTGAATACTTTAAAAAAGAGGCAATACATTATGCTTGGGAATTCTTAACGGAGGAATTGAAGTTGCCTAGAGAAAAACTTTGGGTAACAGTGCATAAAGACGATAAAGAGTCAGAAGAAATTTGGTTTAATGAAATAGGAATAGACTCAAAACTATTTTCGAGATTGGGTGATGAAGATAATTTTTGGGCGATGGGCGATACAGGACCATGTGGACCATGCTCCGAAATTTTTTACGATTACGGTCCAAGCTTTGAAGGCGTTCCACCAGGTGAAGGCGATACTGGTGAAAGGTATGTTGAAATATGGAATTTAGTTTTCATGGAGTTCAACAGAGATGTGGATGGCAATTTAACTCCACTGCCAAATAAGTGTGTTGATACTGGAATGGGTCTTGAAAGGATTTGTTCAGTGCTACAAAAAGTAGGATCCAATTTTGAAGTTGATGTATTTAAAAATTTTAAAGAAAAAATACAACCATTATTTCCAGAACCCAACGATCAATCTTTAAATGTAATTGCCGATCATGTTAGAGCGATATTCTTTTTAATGGCAGAACAGATTTACCCTTCAAATGAAGGGCGAGGCTATGTGGTTAGAAGGTTGATTAGAAGAGCAGTACGACATGGTTACAAGATGGGAGCAAGAGAACCATTTCTGTTCAAATCGCTAAGCCACTATAAGAATTTCCTAGAAAATGACTTTACCAATGAATATAAAAATATTGAATTGGTAGGAGAAAAACTCAAATTTGAAGAGGAATCTTTCTTTAAAACATTGGCCTTGGGCATCAAGATTTTTGAAGATAATTTGCCAACCTCAGAAAAATCCAAATTAAGTGGCGAAATAGCATTCAAGCTACATGATACTTATGGCTTTCCTATTGATCTAACTAAAACAATGCTGGAGGAAAGAGGTTTTGAGACAGAGGATGATGTTTTTGAAGCATTAATGAAAAAGCAAAAAGAAGGTTCAAAGCACCACTCAATGTTTAATGTCAAAGATCTTGTTGTAGATTCTGGCCTTGAATCCCAATTCTTAGGCTACAAAGAAGATGCAGCCACCGGAGAGTGTCTGGCTTTATTTGATTCAAATGGGAAACCTCAATCTATTTTAGAACAAGAAGGCTTTGCAATTTTTTCAACAACCCCTTTTTACGCAGAATCAGGCGGACAAATTGGAGACACTGGAGTTGTAAAAAATGATAACACCTATTGTTTAGTCGAGGATTGTAAAAAGTCAGGCGATTTTCATATTCACCATATAAAAATTTTGGACGGCACAATTTCAGTGGGTGAAAGTTTTGATTTAACAATTGATCTTGAGCGAAGGGAAAAAATAATGAGAAATCACTCGGCAGCCCATTTGCTTCATTCTGCTCTTAGAAAAACTCTTGGTGATGGAGTTGAACAGAAAGGATCCTTAGTAAGCGATGAAAAGCTAAGATTTGATTTCTCTTATGAACGCAAACTATCTGCAGAACAAATATCTGAAATAGAAGATTTGGTAAACGAGCAAATAGAGAGTGAAATTGCAACACAAACAAGGGTTATGAGCTATGAGGATGCTCTAGATACTGGTGCTTTGGCCTTTTTTGGTGATAAATATGGCGATAATGTCAGAGTTTTAAACATTGGTGGTGATTTTTCGGTAGAATTTTGTGGAGGTACTCATGTAAAGAATACTTCGGATATTGGTGGTTTGGTGATAACAAGCGAATCGTCTGTGTCGGCAGGAGTAAGGAGGGTAGAAGCAATTACTGGTTCAAATTTAGTCAAAAAATCAAAAGAGGCCATATCCTTAATTGATAAGATTGAAGGTTTATTGAATGTTCCGTCTGAGAATGTAGTAGAAAAAATCCAAGATTTAATCAAAGAGAACAAAAAATTAAAGGCGAATAAAAAGTCAGAAAAAAGTTTAAGCTCTGAAACTTTGTCTTCGGAAACTTTTAAAACTAAAAAAGGAGATGGAGAAGCAATTCTCTATAAAAATGCTTCTATTGAAATGCTTAGAAGACAGTCTGATAAAGCTTTAAAAGAGGATAACAAATCCTTTTCAATCCTGCTTTCAGATGAAGGCGATAAACTATCTTATATTGTCACCTCTTCTTTGGAAGATCATACAGCGAAGGTGCTTATTGATTTAGTTAATAATTCCTTCAATGGCCGAGGTGGAGGAAGGAATGATTTTGCACAAGGTGGTAGTCAAGAGGTTAATGACCTTGCAAAAAAATTTGAGGCTCTAGCAGAGGCAATTAAAAAATTAATTTAAAAATGAGAAAATTTGTTGGGTTTTTATTTCTTGCTATTTTTTTGTCTAGCTGTTCATCTAATTTGGTTGATTCATCTGCAAATAATAAAATTCAAGTGTCGTCACCTCAGCTCACAGCCATCGGATCAGTTGAAGATGGTTTGTATGTTTTTCGTGGCATACCCTACGCTGAAGCACCTGTAGATGATTTACGTTGGAGAGCTCCCAGACCATTTTCATCGAATGAGATTGTTGATGCCACAAGATTTAAAAATGAGTGCATACAGCCTGAAGATAATTCCTCACTCTTCAATAGAAGCCTTATAACAGGCGATGAAGATTGTCTCTACTTGAATATATATGTGCCTAAGAATAGTTCTGAGATAGAAAAAAATAAATTACCAGTGATGTTTTGGATTCATGGTGGGTCCAATATTTGGGGTTCGGGAAGTTTTTATGATTATTCAAGATTGGCCGAGCGTAAAGACGTCATAGTCGTAACCATCAACTATAGATTGGGTATTTTTGGTTGGTTTGCCTCAGATTTCATTAGGGATACCTCAAGTGGCCTAGACCAGTCAGCAAATTTTGGCCACTTAGATTTACTTGAAGGCCTTAGGTGGGTACAAAATAATATTGCTGCTTACGGAGGCGACCCAGAGAATGTAACTGTCTTTGGCGAGTCGGCAGGCGGCCATAATATACTTACACTTCTAGCCTCACCTTTATCCGATGGGCTATTCCATAAAGCTATCAGTCAGTCTGGGTATGTTACATCTCACTCTCTAGAATTTGCCACATCGGAATCTGAATTATCCTCAGAAAAAATATTTGAAGAGGATATTAAGTATTTAACAAACTCAAATGAAATAGTCGATTATTTGCGAAGCCTCAGCTCTAAAGAAGTTTATGAAAAATATATTGATACTGCTGAAAAGCACCCTTACCCCATAACACCAATTACCATTAGAGACGGCATTGTGGTGCCCAAAAATGGCATTTATGAGGGCCTTGAAAAAGTTGACCCAAATATAGTTGTTGTTGCAGGAACAAATAAAGATGAGATGAACTATTGGTATATTAATTCAGATTATTTTTATCAGACTACCCTTGAGGTTAGGAGAACCTTGAAACGAAGTGAAGAAAATCTAAGAAGCTGGAATAAATATCGAAGCGATATATGGCGTTATAGAGGAGCAGAGGAACCCTTAAGGAGAATGACTGAATCAAATGAAAATCTTTATTCCTATAGATTTGATTGGGATGAGCAGCTAAATGGTTTCGCTGGTGATTATGGTCTCTTCTTAGGAGCTGCTCACGGTATAGATATCCCTTTTTTATCTGCATCTTTTGATATGCCGCCGATAACTTGGTACATCAAACCAATACTTTTTCCAGATTCATCGGCTTCAGGTAGAGACGCTTTAAGTGATCAGATGATGACGTTCTGGTCCAACATAGCAAAATATGGCGATCCAAATGCTTTTGGAAAACAACAGAACTGGGAAAAATTTACTTTAGAAAATCAATCTTATTTGACTCTAGATAATCCAGAGGCAGGCTTAATTCAGATGAACAATAATCCTGTTAAGCGTAGCCAGCTGCTAGAAGAACTGGAATCAGATTCCACTTTAGAAATTAAAGAAAGGTGTCTCTTGGGTTGGATTGCAGTAAGGCAATTTTCAGAATTTAATAATCCAAAACCACCATTTAGCTTTTGCAGTGACTTTTCTGAAGAGGAGCTATCTTTATTTCGAAAAGAAGTTGAAGGTTCAGATTAATACTTAATAATTTTGTAGTATCATAACTCTTCCGGAGAGGTGGCTGAGTGGTCGAAAGCGGCACCCTGCTAAGGTGTTATACGAGTAATCGTATCGAGGGTTCGAATCCCTCTCTCTCCGCCAATTTGAATGTCTCAATTTTTAAGTTAATGTATAGCTAGTGCTTAAAAAGATCATTTCACCCCTCCTGATTATTTTCTTAATGTCATGCACATCACTGCTTAAGGAAAATTATGCAACACCAATTCAGTTAGTTGGTGATTCTGGTGGCTATTTAATTCTCGATGCTAAAGCAGGAGAGGGATACCTTATTAAAACAAGGAAGGGCAGTAAAGAAGTTTTTGGTTTGCCTTACGTTACGGAAGAGGAATTAATCCTTATTGCTGGTAAAGAAATCTTGATGCAGCCAGTAGATTATGGTGAATCAAGAATTACCATAACAAATAATTCATTGGTTAATTTAAGCCCAGAGGATCAAGCTCGGGCAAATGCTGAAGCTCTTAAAGTGAATCAAGCAGTAAAGCAAGTTACAGAACAAACCGATTTTAATTTTGATTTTTTCCCGCCGGTTCAAAATTACATTACATCTGGTTATGGTAAGAAGCGATTCATTAATGGTAATCCAAGATCACCACATTTGGCTTTAGACATTGATGGTAATGAGGGTGACCCAATCTATGCGCCTAAAGCAGGAGTAGTGGTTATTGCTGAAGAGCATTTTTACAGTGGAAAAATGATGCTGATCAACCATGGAGGTGGGCTTTTTACGTCTTATAGCCACATGAGTGACTGGGTTGCAAAGGAAGGCGATTATGTTGAAGCCAAAGAGTTGATAGGTAAAGTTGGTTCAAGTGGAAGAGTAACAGGACCACACCTGCATTGGGTGGTTTATTTAAATGGTAATAGAATCAATCCAGAGCTGTTGGTTGATTTGCAATACTATCAGGACTGAAGGAAAAACTTTTCCCAATCATTTCCTGATAATTTATAGCATTCTCGGTAATTAAGCCTTTCCTCACTTGCTTCCCAGAATTCAAAATAAGACACCTTAATTTGGTAACCGCCCCAATCTAAAGGTCTTTTTTCTTCTAGTTCTCCAGATTCAATTAGTGATTTGGTTTGTTCAAATTTTGCCTGCAACATTTCATATGACTCTATTGGTTGCGATTGATCCGATGCAATGGCAGCAATGTTCTTGCCCTGCTCGCGCCCATAAAAATGCTCATCAGAAAAAATCTCTGGACACTTTGAAATCTGGCCCTCCAATCTAATTTGTACATTGGTTGCAGCCCACCAGAAATTTACAGCGACTTTATCATTGACGTTAAAATCACCCGCTTTATTGCTACTGTAACTGGAAAAGAAGATTAAATTATCTTCAAAAAAATACTTGAAATTAACGTATCGAGCATGAGGTGCCCCGTCGGCATCTACAGATGAGATGCAACCAGCTTCAGCAATTGGCTGACCATTTGCTTCGGCTTGCAGATAGTAATCTTCAAATTTTTTAAATGGATCTTGATTAGGCAGGTTTTTAAATTGCATTAGTCCATAAACCTAACTTGAATTGCATCGGCATAGATCTCAGAAAAAATACCCGATATCACAACAAACTTCTTTTTGCCTTTGAGTTTCATTTTTGTTTTAAGAACATCAAATGCTGCTGAGATAGTTTTCTCATGGTTTTTAGTGAATTTCAGACTAAGGTTCTCAACCGAAGAAGATAGAGATAATTTATTTTGAGTCGAAGAACTATTGGTAAAAGCATATACAGGGACTTTTGGCCTGGCTCGAGAAATTAAATTGGCTGTAAAACCACTCCTTGTTAATACCACTATGGCGTCGGCATTAATTTTTTCACTCAATTTAACAGTTGTGGCCGCTAAGGTATGCCAGTCTGTTTCTTGTTTAAAGCCATTTTGAAATTGAAGTGTTTCTGATCTCTCGGCATTCAGCGCAATATCACGCATGTATTCAACGCATTTAAATGGATATTTTCCAACGCTTGTTTCTCCAGAAAGCATCAAAGCATCTGTGCCCTCATAGACAGCATTGGCTACATCTGACACTTCAGCTCTTGTTGGGTGTGGGTTTTTAATCATTGATTCTAGCAGTTGAGTTGCAACTATCGATTTTTTGCCATGTTTGGCGGCTACCCTAATCATCTTTCTTTGGATATATGGCAAGTTGGTAATGTCGGTTTCGATTCCTAAATCTCCTCGAGCCACCATAACGCCATCGGAATTTTTTACAATTTCATCCAGGTTTGAAAGCCCCTCTTGGTCTTCAACTTTTACAAAAGTCTCAACATTTTCCGATCTATTTTTAAGAAACTTCTTAAGCGTTAGCAAGTCTTGTTTTGAACGGCAAAATGAAAGAGCAATAAAATCAACGCCCATTTCCAATGCAAAATCCAAATCCTTTTTGTCTTTGTCTGTTAGTGTGGGTAGTTTAATTTTTGCACCAGGGAAATTAACGTGCTTTTTTCCTGCAATTACGCCGCTATCTAAAACTTCACAAGTGATATTGTTAGACAGATCAATTTTCTTAATTTTTAATTCGATGGCTCCATTATCAAGGGAAATTTTTCCACCTTTTTTAATGCCTTTGACGTACTTTAGGTTGTCTACAGGTAAGGTTTTATCATTTTTGCCTTTTTTTTGAGTAAGGATTAATTCCTGACCTTTTTTAAGCTCAAGAGAATCAGAGGTTTTTGCCGTTCTAATTTCAGGACCTTGGGTATCTACCATAATACCAATTGACTGATTTAGTGATTTGTTTAAAGACTTTACGTAACCAATAATCTGTTTTAAATCCTCATGGCTAGCATGAGACATATTAATTCTCACAACATTCATGCCTTTTTTATACAGATTTAGGATTGATTCTTTAGATTTAGTGCTTGGCCCAACTGTTGTAATTATTTTTGTTCTTTTATGCATACACAGTTTTTTTAGTTTTTTTATTATAATCTCTTTGTGAGCAAAAGTTTTTATTCGTCCATCAAAAGAGAAATAGAAGATATCAGAAATGATGGGCTTTATAAAGAAGAACGTTATATTTCATCACCTCAAAAAACAAACATAAGCTTATCGGATGGCTCAGATGTGCTTAATTTTTGTGCCAATGATTATTTAGGATTAGCCAACAACAACGAAATAAAGAAAGCTGCTAGCGAAGCGCTAGAAACCGACGGGTTTTGGAATGGCTTCAGTCAGATTTATTTGTGGTACCAATGATTTGCACCAACAGCTTGAAACTAAGTTAAGCACCTTTCTAGGCTATGAAGACTGCATACTCTATGTTGCTGCCTTCGATGCCAATGGCGGCTTGTTTGAGCCACTTTTTCATGCTGAAGATGCAATCATTAGTGATGCGCTTAACCATGCTTCCATAATTGACGGCATACGGCTTTCAAAAGCAATGCGCTTTAGGTATGCCCATAGCGATATGGCAGAACTCGAAGACTGCCTGAAAAAAGCGGACGATCAAGGTGCACGTCATAAGGTAATCGTCAGCGATGGCGTCTTCTCTATGGATGGTTCGTATGCAAAACTTGACGAGATTGTTCCATTAGCAAAAAAATACGATGCCTTAATTATGATTGATGATTGCCATGCAACTGGTTTTGTGGGCAAAAATGGTAAAGGTACAGCAGAACATTTTGGTCTCGAGGGTGAAGTTGATATTTTAACTGGCACACTCGGCAAAGCTTTGGGTGGAGCTTCAGGCGGTTTCACGTGTGCCAAAAGTGAGGTGATTCAGTTACTTAAACAAAGATCTAGGCCTTATCTATTCTCCAATGCATTGCCTCCTTCAATTGTTGCAGCTAGTCTTAAAGCTCTTGAAATAATCGAAGTCGATTCAGAGCGTAGGGCACGCATTGCTACAAATGCTTCCTACTTCCGTTCACAAATAAAAAACCTTGGATATACAGTAATTGGTGACGATCATCCAATTACGCCAGTGATGCTTGGTGATGCAAAAATAGCTCAGCAAATGTCTAAACTTCTACTTGCCAAGGGTTTATATGCTATTGGTTTCTTTTTTCCAGTTGTTCCAAAAGGTCAAGCACGCATTAGGCTGCAGATTACCAGCGAACATAAACAAGATGAACTAGATAAAGCTGTTACAATATTCGAGGAAGTTGGGAAAGAGCTTGGGGTAATATGAAAGCACTAGTAAAAGCTAAAAGTGAAATTGGCTTAGTATTGAGCGAAGTTGATAAGCCCAGTATTGGGCCTAAAGACGTTTTAATAAAAGTCAAAACAACATCCATCTGTGGCACAGACTTACACATTTGGAATTGGGACAATTGGGCACAGTCTGCCATAAAAACACCTATGACTATCGGCCATGAGTTTATGGGAGTCGTTGATCAAATTGGCTCAGATGTGAAAGGACTAAATGTCGGAGATAGAGTTTCAGTCGAATCTCATATTGCAGGCACCAGAAGTAGAAATGCTAAAGCTGGAAAACTTCATCTTGATCCAGATACTGTAAATCTAGGAGTAGATAGAGATGGTGCATTTGCTGAATACGTTTCAGTTCCTGAAACCAATGTAGTGCCATTACCTGATTCAGTTGGGGACGAACTTGGAGCCATTTTAGACCCGTTTGGCAATGCAGTGCATGCCACGCTTTCATTTGATTTGGTAGGAGAAGATGTTCTTATTACTGGCGCAGGACCCATTGGCATAATGTCTGCAGCAATCGCTCAACATATAGGCGCAAGAAGAGTGCTATTAACCGATATCAACAACGAACGATTGGCTTTGGCACAAAGGGTTTGCAATGTGGAGACTGTTAACCCTACTGAACAATCCATTGCAGATAAAATGTCGGCAATGGGTCTCAAAGAGGGATTTGATGTTGGTTTGGAAATGTCAGGATCCGAATTGGCCCTTAAAGAAATGGTGGAAAATATGATCATGGGCGGCAAGGTTGCTTTGCTAGGTTTGCCGAGTAATGAGATTTCTCTGGACCTATCAAAAGTAATTTTTAAAGCACTTAATATTAAGGCTATCTATGGTCGGGAAATTTTTGAGACCTGGTATAAGGGATTGGCCTTGCTTGAATCCGGCTTAGATATAAAAAATATAATTACACATAATTTTGAATACAGTGACTTTGAGAAAGCCTTTGCATTATTGAACGATGGAAAAGCAGGTAAAGTAGTGCTGCATTGGAGTTGATATGGAATATAGGAAGTTAGGAAATTCAGGTTTAAAAGTTTCTGCTTTGTCCTTTGGTTCTTGGGTAACCTTTAGCAATCAGGTTGATGCAAAGTTAGCACAACAAATGTTTGGTATCTGTTTGGATCATGGAGTCAATTTCTTTGATAATGCTGAAACCTATGCACATGGACAATCAGAGATTGTGATGGGTGAAGCTTTAAATGCATTAAGCCATCCTCGAGATTCCTATTGCGTATCCTCAAAAGTATTTTTTGGTGCTAAAGAAAACCCTTTACCAACTCAGATGGGTTTAAGCAAAAAACATATCATAGAAGCATGCGACCAGGCCATGAAGCGCTTGAAAGTGGATTACTTAGATTTATTTTTCTGTCACCGCGCTGATCCGGATACACCAATTGGTGAAACGGTATGGGCAATGCACAACCTGGTGACACAAGGGAAAATTATCTATTGGGGCACATCCGAGTGGGAAGAGTCACAAATTAGAGAAGCTTATGAGTTTGCTGAAAAATACAACCTCACTCCGCCAACCATGGAGCAGCCTCAATACAATCTGCTCTACACAAACAGGTTGGAGAAAGATTATTTACCAATTTTTAACGATTATAAGATGGGCACAACCATATGGTCACCTCTAGCAGCTGGATTACTATCTGGCAAATATATCGAGGGTGTACCAGCTGACTCGCGTGCCAATCTTCCAGGCTACGAATGGCTCAGAAAGATAATGATCGAGACTGATAATAGTAAAGACCGAATGCAAAAAATTATTGATTTAAAAGTTATAGCCGATGAACTGGGAGTAAGTTTAGCAAGGATGTCTATTGCTTGGTGCTTATTAAATCAAAATGTTTCCACGGTAATTTTAGGTGCCTCAAAAATATCTCAGCTTGAGGATAACTTGGGATCCATGGAGGTCCTAAAGTTATTGACTCCTGAAATAGAGAAAAGAATTAGAGCTATTATTGAGTAGGAGTAGCCTTGTTGGCGTAAAGCCCACCTCTATTCAATTTTGTTGGTGAGATGACCGAGGTAGGTAGCTTGGGTTCTCACAACATCACCGGTCTGTAAATAAAACTGCTGACCCCAAATATTGAGGGGCTTGAAGAGAACACCGGCCCCAGTGCCCATCAAAATCAGGGTGCCTTTGGGTATATGGTCACTTGGTAGCAATGGCACATTGTTATCGCCTTGTTGGTAAAGAATGGCTGCATCGTTCAATGCTTTATCGACAATCTCATCGAGCGAAAGAATCATTTCAGTGAGGCTAAAGGCTTGCAAGCGCCGATCATTGACGAACAATTCAGCGGAGATAGATCTATAAAAATCAGGGTCTTGCGGTATGACGACCAGATACCCCGTAGGGAAACACCCATTGCAGCCTTTTCCTGTTGCAAAGCCTGTTCGGCCGAGGGGCTCATCGAGGGCAATTTCGCTGACTAATGACCAGCGATCTGTAAAGTCATTGCACAGAACAAAGCCGAAGCGTGGTCTAGGCTTATTAGGTCGAATATCATCTAATGGGAACGCACAAATCTCGGCTTCAAAATCAAGCCTAGAAACAAACGGCACGGTCTGATTCCAAGAGCCTGCCTCAACAAGTTTGGGAAATAAAAACGGTGGATCATCCGAGTAAACCTCTTCAGCATGCTCTCGGAAATTCGTCCCCGCAGCTACGCTTGGATATGGGTATATCGCGGGTTGAATTAGCTCGTCAATCGCAAAAGATTCAAGTGCAGCTTCAGTCTCTGCGAGGGATGAGGCGTCGAACACCTCGAGAAATGTAAATAAGTCTTTGGTAGCGTCGCCACCATAGATTTCGGTGAGATTAACGCCACGGAGACTCTCACCGTCATGATCCGACACCAGTATCAGAGTGGCGTCGGTTCGTGCAAAGGTCAGTGCCTGTGACGAATCAGCGATAACAAATGGCCGACCTTCGCGCACTCCGTCCACCACAGGCATGGAGACGTAATAGCTGACTCCAATAAAACAGGCCCCTATAAGAACCAGTCCAGCGATAAGTTTCTTTAGCATACTATTGAGTGGGCTGACTCACATCACCCAGACCAAAAATTAGATTTTGAATCTTATTTACACCGGGACAAATATCCGGGGCAGTGAAAGGGCAATTTAAATTTGAAACCCCTAAGGATTTTGTGTCAGGGAAATTCAAACTTGGGTCATCCACAGGTGCAGCTCCGGGCTCGGGCTCAGTTGCTAGCATTAAGGTAATGTACTTAATCCAGGAATAAGGCATCCAAAGCAAATATTCAAGAGGCCCAAATTTTATCTGATGACCTTTGTCGTAGTTATGGAAGTATTTGGTAAATCTTACGAGGGAAATATTTTCTTCAGGCACAAAGAATGCAAATTGACCATCGGTTACTTCAAGACCAACTAAGGTTTTGTTTTCATTAAATTTCCTTACGCTCCAATGCAAGCCAAACCATTCTCCAGTTCCTTCAGATAAAGGTTTCATCGACTGATTTAAGAAATAAGAATCAATAAGTTGAACGCCATTGTATTCGCCCTTGTTGGCTATGAGATTGGTAAATTTTAAAAAGTCTAAGGGTTTTAAATCAACACCATAGTAGGTCATGTCGTTACCAGCCATATCGCTCCATAAGCCATATTTTTTAATACCCAAAGGCTCAAAAATTTCTTCAACCAATACTTCGTGTGGCTCTTTACCAAAAATTGTTTGAATGACTGGGTTAAGCAACATGGTGTTTACGTTGTTGTATTCATAAACCACACCTTGTTCTAAGTTTGGTTTTACTTTCATTGCAAAAGCGAGATTGTCTTTCGAGAAAAACATTTCTTCGTTGTAGTATTCAGTAATGGCCAAGCCCGTTTTCATTGCTAATAAGTTGTAGAGAGTAATATCAGCTTTAACGTCTCTTGATAACTCAGGTATGAAGAAGCTTAAAGGTTTGTTGAGATCCTCAAACGTAATGAGATCCTGCTCTATTGCCACACCAATAAGAGCAGCATAAAAGGTTTTAGCTATTGACCAAGAGGTCGCTAAGTCGTCTTCGCTATAGTTCTCTCCATAATATTCATGAATAATTTCGTTATTATGCGACATGATAAATGCTTGAGTGGCATCGTCGGATTCTATGAGCTCAACTAACTGTTTTTTTACTTCTTGATTGATTGCTTCATCAGCAGAAAAGTTGGCAGCAAAAGAAATTAATAAGGCAAAGAGAATTCTATTCATCTTCTAGGAATGTCAGGTAATCGATTATTTGTGAGTAATCTCTTATGAATTCTCTTGATACACCTTCCTCTAAAGTTGCTGGAGAAATAATGTTTCCATCTGCGTTTAAGAGACCCCATTCAATAAAGAGTCTAGCCAAGCCTATAACATTATCCATACCCAAAAAACTTAACCCGTATAGAAAACCAAGGTCTTGAACATCACCAGATGGAGGTGTGTATTTGGTTATTCTGACAAATACCACATCCTTCTCTCTATCAACAAAAATGTATTGTCCGAATTTACCGCTGGCATTGAAAATTTTTCTTTCTTCATCAAATCTTGATATCCACCAATGCAAAGAATAACCACGTTCTGATTGGTAACCATTTTCAGGTGGCAAGTCCCAAACTTGCTGAAATGTCTCGTTAACAAATTCCTCAGATATTAACTGTTCATCTCCCCATTTTCCGTTGCGTGAAAACAACAAGCCAAATCTTGCATAGTCTCGTGCCGACATATCAAGACAACAATAGGACAATGTATTGCCAGCATTATCAGTCCAGGCAGAATAAGAAGAAACTTTGGTTGGGTCCATTATTCTCTCTTTCAGTAGTGTTTTAGCACTTTTTCCAGTTGCTCGAAGCAATATATCGCTTAAAAGCATGGAGTTAACATTGTTGTACTCAAATTTTGAATCAGGCTCTTTATCCCTTTTAATTGTTTTCGCATAGGCCAGATGGTCTTTTTCAAAAAACATATTTTCATGTTGGTTCGCTGGGTATTCGAGACCACTCGACATATTTAATACTTGTCTAATGGTTATATCTTGTCTGTCTTCAATAAAATAAGGCAGATAGTTAGACACCTTATCGTCCAATGATGCAATTTCACCTCTATCAATAGCGGTACCAATCAGACTTGCGTAATAACTTTTAGCCACTGACCAAGATGTGCCTCTTGAGTTTTGATCATAACCTTCTGCATATCGCTCACCTACTATGTAGCCATTTTTAATGAGCACTGTAGCCATCGTTGAATCATCCACAAAGGATGCATCCAGCAATCGATCAACTTTGCTTGGATTTAAGCCAAGACTCTCTGGTGATCTAGATTCCCAGTCTGTATCTGGATATGTGGTTTCTGCAATTGTGCTAAATGAAAGAAGTAAAGTTAATGCGATATATCTCATGTAATTCCCTTTTTTACGTTGTTAAAATAATACCATATGGAAAAAAACCAGACACTTATAGTATTGGTTTAGGAAATTATACCCCCAAATTTTCGGGTTGAAAATTCATTTAAAATCCATATATATAAAGGGATTGCAAGGTATTATCGTATTTTAT
Organism: Gammaproteobacteria bacterium; assembly: GCA_038147295.1. Classification (GTDB taxonomy): domain Bacteria; phylum Pseudomonadota; class Gammaproteobacteria; order Magnimaribacterales; family TMED112; genus TMED112. The sequence continues at coordinate 89,436 of JAYQTH010000001.1, read as the reverse complement.
TTTCAGGGCAGCAGGTTAACTTCATGACAGTTTTATTTTCAGCAAATTCATTGAGCCATACCATAGATGGCAATGATATTTTCACAGATATATCTTTTGAGGTTCAAGCTGGCACAATTTCTGAAATTAGGGGCGGCAATGGATCCGGAAAATCTTCCCTTTTGAAGATCTTATGTGGATTAATTAAGTCAAATAGCCTTAACACACAACAAGTTGTTTTTGGAGATATATCCTACTTAGGCCATTCCAATGCAATGGTGGAAGAATTGAGCTTCAGGCAAAATTTTGCCTTAGATGGAATAAGCATAGATAAAGCTTTAGCCCAAAAACTCAATATTTTCAGATTGAGAAACCAAAAACTAAATAACCTCTCATACGGGGAAAAAAGAAAAATAGCGCTGCAAAGGACATTGCAGTCTGGGAAAAAAATATGGATTTTAGATGAGCCATATGCCGGCCTAGATGATCTAAGTGTTGCTACTCTAGAAAGTATTTTTACTGAACATGTAAAAGAGGGTGGAACCATTGTGGTTGCAAACCATCAACAGATTATTTCAAGCAGCAATATTATCAGTATGGAGAAGGGTTATGCTTAGTGCTCTAAAAAGAGAGTTATTGTTGTTTTTTGGTGTGCCAAAAAATATTTACCTACCTTTATCGGTATTTTCAGTAATATTTCTAATCTTTCTCATACTTGATGACGGGCAGTTGTTTCAGTATGCAAGTTTATTTATTGCTTCTTTTATTACTGTATTAATTATTTCTGAAAATACATTTAAAGATGATTTTCTTAATGGATACATCGAGAAGCTCTTGTGTGAGCAAAGCAACCTGTTTTATTACTTCTTCGCAAAGTACATCACTCAATTAATGTTTATTTTTATACCAATGCTTGGACTTAACTTTATTTTTGGTTCATTACCCACTGGCATGAGTGCTGCTAGCTTTAGTTTTGCCTACTTAGTTTCTCTTTTGACTCTTAATTTTTTCTTTCAGTTAGGTAGCGTAGTTTCTGTAAGAAGAAATAATTCTTTGAACGCCTTAATTATTATTCCACTTTTAATACCTTTTATAATACTAGTTAAAGGTGTAGTGGTAGATGGTGTGTGGGAGCCAAACTTTTATTTTTTAATGGCTTATTTTATTTTTGGATTGTTTTTTATAAATTACTTAACAGCTAAAGTCTTGGAAATTCAGAGTAGATAAAATGTACAAATACATTGCGAAATATTTTTTACTGGAGAAGGTGTTCTTATTTTGTAGAGCTACAGCCTTATGGTCGCTTGGCATTGGAGCTATATCATTTTTGTTGGTTGCATATTTATGCTTATTTATTTTGCCTTCGGATGCTACCCAATCTGAGGTATATCGAATTCTTTTTGTTCATGTTCCTTCTGCTATTTTTTCAGAATTGGTTTACATTTTCATGGCCATAAATGGATTCATATATTTAGTTTGGAGAACTAAAATTTCAGCCATATTTTTAAGCTCCGCAATTAATATTGGGCTGGTATTTACAGCATTGGTTCTAGTGACTGGCGCTTTATGGGGCAAGCCTACCTGGGGAACCTATTGGGTTTGGGATGCGCGAATTACTTCAACGTTTGTATTGCTAATTCAATACATAGGGATCTTAGCTTTAAAATCTTCGTTCAATTCAAAAGAAACAGCAGACCAAATTGTCTCAATTGTCGCTATTATTGGCGCCATAAACATTCCAATAATAAAATTTTCTGTAGAGTGGTGGAACACTTTGCATCAGAGTGCAAGCATCACCTTTAGTGGTAGCTCAATCGATGCAGAAATGGTTTATGCGCTACCGCTTATGATTTTATCTTTTGCTTTTTTGGCTTTCTTTATTTTCAGTCGAAATATACAGATTGAAATCTTATCTAGAAATTCAAACACAAAGAAAGTTCGGGAGTTATTGAATGGATAATTTGCTGTTGGTGTACGCTTGCTACTTTATTGCATTTGCAACATTAATTGGGTTAGGAGCTTTGGTTGAAATTAAATTTCGTAATCAAGTAAAGGAGTTACAAGAGGATTATGATTAGAAAAAATAGAGCAAATAGAATTTATTTACTTTGTACATTTATATTTGCTGCTGTAGCTATTGTTTACTTTGTTTTGCAGGCCATGAATAAAAACATTGATCTATATTTAACTCCAACTCAGGCCAAATCAGGTCAGTATGAGATAGATGGCAGCTTTAAACTTGGCGGTATGGTCGCAATTGATTCTATTGAGACTGGAAGTGAGCTTGATGTGACCTTCGTAGTTACAGATTTTAAAAATTCAATGACTGTAAATTATTCTGGTGTTTTGCCAAGTTTGTTTAAAGAAAATAGTGGGGTAGTTGCTTCAGGTTTTTATGACCAAAATGCAGAAATTTTTGTTGCAGACGAGATACTAGCTAAACACGATGAGAATTATATGCCAATAAAAATAGAGGTGGAAAATTAATATCAGCCCTGATGTCTTAGGCAATATTTTTTTAGGTCTAGCATTATTTTCTGCTTCACTTCAGATTATTGTTTCGTTAAAACAAAAAATACTACTCGCTAAAAATCTTAGCTATGCCACGTTTCTATTCCTTTTGGGGGGTGCTGTGTACCTGTTATCCAAATTTTTGACCAATGATTTTTCCTTTCTATATGTAGCTCAAAATTCAAACGTATTATTGCCAACCTTTTACAAAGTCTCAGCTTTCTGGTCGGCCCATGAGGGTTCATTCTTTTTAATGATTCTGCTCTTAAGTTTTGCAAGCTCTGTTGGTCTCTATATCAGCAAAGATCATGCTTTCACATCCTATGTCATAACATCACAAGGCATTATTGTTTTCACTTATTTGCTTTTCATGATTTTTGTATCAAGTCCATTTTTAAGGTTGGACTTTGCTCCAGTAAATGGAGCAGACCTTAACCCCTTGCTCCAAGACCCTTTGCTAGCAATTCACCCTCCGATAATTTTTTCTGGTTATGTGTTTTATGCTGTGACTTTTTGTTATGTCATTGCGGGTCTATTTAGTGGGTTTTCAAAAGAATTATTTCAGCATCTAAAGATATGGGCTGGCATTTCATGGTTTACATTATCTTTTGGCATTTTGCTTGGTTCGATTTGGGCCTACTATGAATTGGGTTGGGGTGGATATTGGTTCTGGGATCCTGTTGAGAATATCTCCCTTATGCCTTGGATAGCTGGGACTGCTTTGACTCACTCTTTAGTCTACAGTCGCGATAAGCTTTTGCTTTCATGGATGGTATTTTTAGCTATCCTTACTTTTTTACTTTCAGTTTTTGGATCATTCATTGTGCGCTCTGGAATCCTCAACAGCGTTCACAGTTTTGCAGCTGACCCCTCTAGAGGAATTTTCTTGCTTAGCATCTTTGCCTTATTTTCATTGATATCATTTGCACTCTTTATAAAAAACTTTACAAAAATGGAATCTGCCTGGCCAAAACTAGGCTCAAGAAATTATCTAGTGGTTCTCAATAACATTGTGTTATCGGGTATTTTATTGGTTGTATTTATTGGTACTTTGTACCCAATACTTACCGAGGTTATATTCAGACAAAAGCTTAGCATTGGTCCTGATTATTTTTCTCAGCTCATTTCACCCCTAGTGCTTGTTTTGATCGCATTATTTACCTATGAGCAATTTATGAGTTTAAGTAAAAAAACAATTTTTAAGCTTAGCGGTTTGCTGATTGTTTCAGCAACAGCGCTTTTTATAGTGTTGCCAGCAAACGTATACCTAAACCTCATTTTTTCTTTCATGTTTTTGGTAGTCTTGGTAATAAAAGCGATTTACGATTTTCAGCAAAGAAGAACCTTAATCCAACCTCATAAGGTTTTAGGACATTTTTCAGTGGCCTTAATGACGCTAGCTATTATCTTTAACCATAATTTTTCAGAACGTGTTGATATTAGAATTTCTCCAGGAGATGAAATAAAAGTAATGAATGCTGATATTCAATTTGAAAGTATTGATATTATGGCTGAACAAAATTTTGATTCTGTTAAAGCAAACTTTGTAGTCAATGAAAATTTTGCCCTTACTCCTGAAAAAAGGATTTATAAGGTAGGTGGACAAATCACCTCGGAAACCGCTGTTAATTCCAACATTATCAAAGATTACTTAATTGTTCTTGGAGATAGGTTTGAAGATGGATCCTGGTCAGCAGCTTTTTCGATCAAGTATGGCATCTTTATAATATGGCTTTCAGCTGGTTTATTGCTTGTTTCTATGCTTTATGGAACGATAAGGAGAGCATGATGAAAAGAATTATTGTTCTTCTGACGGCAGCACTATTGATAGCTTTGGTTTGGTTTTTTGCCTTATCTTTGAATGCCCCAAAAATATCAAATGTAAAAACCCAAGAGGGAAAAAGTTTGCCCAGTGGTTTTGAGCTTTTAAAACTCAATGGTGAGAAAGTTAATGAAATTGAACTTAACAACGGCACAGTCTTGCTTAATGTATGGGCCAGTTGGTGTATTACTTGCTTGGTTGAGCACCCCTTTTTAAATGAGCTAAGTGAGACTTATAACATTGATGTAATAGGAATCAATTATAAAGACAAGCTTGGTGATGCTATTAAGTACCTTGATAAAAACGGCGACCCATACATTTATTCTATTCACGATTACGACGGCAAGTATGCTCTTAAGCTAGGGGTAACAGGAGCTCCTGAAACCTTTTTGCTGATTGACGGTGAGATTGTTAAACACAGAGTAGGAGAAGTAAACCAACAGGTATGGGATGAAGAATTTAGCAACTTTTTTTAGTATTTTTTTCATAAGTTTTTTTATTTATGCTGACCAGTTATATACAGGACTGGATGAGCAGCAACTCAAAAGGCTTAATCACCTTTCAGATAATATACGTTGCCCGAAATGCTCCTATGGCAATATTTCAAGCTCAAATGCACCAATTTCAAAAGATCTAAAAGAAGAAATTGCTCAAATGATTTTAGCCAATAAAACGGATGACGAAATATACGACATTATGAGTGAAAGGTACGGAGACTATATTCTCTTAAATGACGTTGAAAAAAGGAATCAGCTTATATTTCTTGCTCCTTTAATAGCTTTAATTATATCCATATCAGTGGTTACAATTTATACTATTAAAAAATCTAAATGAGACTAAAAAGCTTAAAATTAGCAGGATTTAAAAGTTTTGTTGATCCAATAACTGTCGACTTCCCTGGAATAATGTGTGGCATCGTTGGCCCAAATGGATGTGGAAAATCAAATATCATAGATGCCATTAAGTGGGTCAAGGGTGAGCTTTCACCCAAGAGTCTTCGAAGTGAAAGTTTGCAAGATGTTATATTCAACGGATCGGATAATCGTAAACCTGTCAGTCACTGCTCGGTAGAGCTAACTTTCGATAATTCTGAGAATTTCTTAGGTGGTGAATATTTAAAATTTAACGAAGTCAGCGTTAAGAGAGAAATGGCAAGAGATGGCCAGTCAACTTATTTTATCAACAACGCCGTTGCCAGAAGAAGAGACGTCCAAGACTTGTTTTTGGGCACGGGTTTAGGATCAAATAGTTATGCAATTATTGAACAGGGAATAGTTTCAAGCCTGGTTGGAGCTAAGCCAGAGGAGCTAAGAAGCTACGTTGAAGAAGCTGCTGGTATAACAAAATATAAAGAGAGAAAGAGGGAGACAGAATCGAGGATTCGAAGAACTTCTGAGAATATATCTAGATTAAAAGACTTAGAAGACGAGGTTAAAAGATCAATTAGAAGATTGAATGCTGAAGCTAATTTAACAACTAAATACAAAAAGTTGCGTGATCAAGAGCAGCAATTTCAAAAATTCCTTATTAAGAATGAGCTTGATGAGTTGATTGCCAAGAAAAAAAGTTCTGAAAAAGAAAACAAGTCAATTGATACAGACATTGAAGGTTTAGAAGCCCAAAAACTTTCATTCGTTTCCAAAAGAGATGTAGTTAAGACTACATTGATGGAGGGGTTAAAGAAGCTTGAAGATGAGCAAAGAAAATTCTTTGAAACTGGAGCTAAAATTTCATTGGTAGAAGAAAAAGAAAAATCTAGCAAGCAGAGAGTTGAAGACTTAACCAAAGAAAAAGAAAAAATTAAGAATAATATTGCCGAACTTAACAGTTCTGAAAATTCTGCTACAGCTGAGGAAAATCTTAGCCCTGAACTAGAAAAAAAATTGCAGATAAATGCCAGTAAAGAAGCAGGATCATTAGACCTCGATGATTCAACTGAAAAAAAAGTTACACAATCCTTATCTAATTTTTGGATAGATGGCTATAAAACTGGTGTGGGCGAAGCCAATGACAACATTTTGACCATCAACAGTTTAAAAAAGGATTTTGAAGAAAGAATAGTGGCAATTGAAAATGAAATTAAAGCATTGGAGAAAGATACAACAACAGAGAAAGCCAATCTCTCGGACTTAATTGAGCTTAGAAAGACTCAAGAGCTAGCTGTCATTGAGCTCAGAGGCAATCAGGACAAATCAAGCGAAGAACTAAGGTCTTTTGAGCATGAGATTTCAAGACTTGAAACTGAAAAGGACGTAGTCATTCGAGACAGAAATGAAAAAGAGCTTAACAAACGAAGCATCGAGATTGAAATTAAGGAAAAAGAAGACAGGATTAAGGTCTTTAATGAAGTAAAAGATATTGAAGGAGAATACGATGAAGTTCTTGTATCTCTAGAAAAGCTTCAAAAAAGAATCATGAATCTAGGACCCATAAACTTTGCTGCTCCCGAAACTCTTGAAGCTGAGAAAAAAAGGAAAGAGACACTGACAAGTCAGATTGAGGAACTAGAAACCTCGTTAAGTAAACTTGATGAAGCAATTAAAAAGATCGACCGTGAATCAAATAAGTCATTTCATGAATGCCTAAATTCAGTCAATAAATATCTTGAAGAGATGTTTCCAAAGCTGTTTGGTGGAGGTTTTGCCAAACTTAATTTACAAGACGATTCGGAAGACTCTGGCCTTGTACTGATGGCTAGGCTGCCTGGTAAGAAAAACACCAAGTTATCTCAGCTATCTGGAGGTGAAAAAGCATTGACAGCCTTAGCTTTAGTTTTTTCACTTTTTTCTATCAATCCAGCGCCATTCTGTTTGCTGGATGAGGTTGATGCACCGCTTGATGATGACAACACTGCTAGATTTATCAACTTGGTTTCAGAGATGTCCGAGAAAGTACAATTTATTTTTGTAACTCATAATAAAATTTCCATGGAAAAAAGTTCTCACCTTCTAGGGGTAACTATGAGAGATCTAGGTGTCTCTAAGGTTGTTTCTGTGGATGTGGAGCAAGCAATGGAGATGGCACAATCTTGAATCCTCTTTATTGGTATATTCTGTATGCCCTTTTAGGCCTTGTGCTGATAGGAGTAGCAGCTTATCTCATAAGAAAAAATCTTTCCAATTCAAACAAATTAAAATTTTCCAAAGGTCTAGACAATAGCTCTATCGACCCTGAGAATGAAAATACAGAATCAGAAAGCAGAAACGAGATTAGACAGCCAACCCAAGGTGAGTTTAATCTTGATGATCCAAATGAACTTAAATACCTGAGTATTCATTTGCTAGCTAAGCAAGAGAAGCAACCACAATTTGAATTACTGCAAACCAAGGTAATTGCGAATGGCTTAACTTATCAAGACAGCAAAAAAGCTTTCCTAAAAACTAACTCAAATAATAAAGTTCTTTTTTACATTGTTAATGGAGAGGGCGATGGTCAATTGAGTCAAGAATCAAAAATTTCATTAGTAACTTTTGTGTTGCCGCTTCAAGGTCAAAAAAATATCCTAAAAATTTTTGAAGATATGATTGCGTTAGCACGAAATCTAGCCTCCTCATTTGAGATGAAATTACTGGATGATGACTTCAATAGCATGTCTGATCAAACAGTAACAAACTACAAAGAAAGAGCAGCTGAAATAGACATAAATTTTGGAAACAATGTCGCTAGAAGAAGAATTAATTAAATTAAAAGCTGAAGTTGAACGACATAGTAAGCTTTATCATCAGGAAGACAGTCCTGAAATAAGCGATGCCGAATATGATGCCTTATATGCAAGGTTAAAGGAACTAGAAGTTTTAACCAACTCCTCAGATAACTCATCACCAACAGCAACAGTTGGAGCCAAACCTAAAAGAGGTTTTGAAAAGCATACACACCTAAAGCCCATGCTTTCCTTAAGTAATGTATTTAACGATGAAGAATTTAGTAAATTTGAGGAAAGAGTAACTAAATGGACCGGTCAGCATGATATTGAATATTCAATAGAGCCAAAATTTGATGGCATCGGTATTTCAGTTACATATGAAAAAGGAAAGCTTACAAAAGCTGTAACCAGAGGAGATGGTGCAGTAGGCGAAATGGTTACTGAAAATGTGCGACAAATCAGTAAGATTCCTCATGAAATAAAATATGATGTACCCGATATAGTTGAGCTAAGAGGGGAGATTTTTTTTCGTCTTAAGGATTTCAATCGTTTAAATCAAACTCTGGAAAAAGAGAACGGAAAAAAATTTATAAGCCCAAGAAATGCTGCAGCAGGAACTCTCAGAAACTTGGACAGTGAAGTTGTAAAATCTCGACCACTTGATATTTTCTTTTATGCTTTAGGGGGCTGCTCTAGCGACTTAACTTTTTCATCACAAAAAGAATTCTTTCGCTTCTTAAGCAAAAATAGTTTCCCTACCAACGAACTAACCAGTTACGGTGACATAAATCATGTGGCTAATAGTGTTAAGGCAATTTTAAGTTCAAGAGATAACCTTGAATACGAAATTGATGGTGCTGTAGTTAAGGTCAATGATTTTCAATTGCAAGAAAAGTTAGGCTTTGTGTCTAAAGCACCAAGATGGGCTGTTGCTTGGAAGTTTCCTGCTTCAGAAAAATTTACCAAAGTTAATGATGTACTTTTTTCTGTTGGCAGAACTGGCGTTGTGACTCCATTTGCTCAAATTGAGCCTGTGCTTTTATCAGGTGCAAATATTTCAAACGTTTCATTACATAACATGGACGAACTTAAGAGGCTTGACATTATGGTTAACGACACAGTTTTAGTGAAACGTGCTGGAGATGTGATCCCACAAATTGTAAAAGTTAATCACGATGTCCGGGATCCAAGTGCAACACCCGTAAAAATCCCTGAAGTGTGTCCGTCATGTAATACCAAATTGCATCTGGATGGGCCCTTTCTTAGATGCATCAATGGCTTGTCATGCAAGAAACAGTTATTTGGATTTTTTGAGCATTTTGTATCACGAAAAGCTATGAATATTGAGGGCTTAGGGTACAAGATAAATAAACACCTTATTAACCTAGGCTATGTAAAAGAAGTAGCCGACCTTTTTAAGCTAAAAAAATATGAAAGTGAGTTGAAAAGCCTTGAAGGATTTGGTGAAAAATCTATTGATAATCTTTTTGATAGTATTGAGGCTTCTAGATCACCAACCTTGGAGATGTTCATTAACTCATTAGGCATACCAGAGGTGGGAGAAACTACTGCATCTTCTTTAGCTAGATATTTTAAGACATTTGAAAAACTTAGGTTGGCAGATTTTGATGCATTGATGCAAATGGATAATATTGGAGAAGTTGTAGCAAGACATATAGTTACTTTTTTCGAACAAGACCCCATTGGCATTGATAGTTTGTTGGAGGAGTTAAGTATTCAAGATTTCGTAGTAAGCGAAGATAGTCATTTAGACAATCTAAAAATTGTTATTACAGGTTCATTTGAAAATTTTAGTCGAGATGAACTTAAGCAATTAATTAAACAAAGAGGTGGCATTCCCTCATCTGCGGTAAGCTCAAAGACAGATTATTTAATTATTGGTGAAAATGCTGGGTCAAAACTTAAAAAAGCAACTGAATTTGGCATAGAATTAATTACTGAAGATAACTTAAGCGATTTCTTAAAACTATGATAAGACAATCTATCCTTATAATTTTAATTTTTATTTCTGGTTGTGCTGTAAGCATTCCATCCAACCAAGATGATATCTGTAAGATTCTTGACGAGAACCCAAGATGGAGAAGCATGCTTTATAACTCCAGTGAAAAATGGGGGAGTGAACCAAGCACACTTATGGCAATCATAAGACAAGAGTCCTCTTTTGACCCGAATGCAGCACCAGATAGGGAAAAAATATTGGGCATTATACCCTGGAAAAGACCATCAAGTGCCAGAGGTTATTCCCAAGCAGTTGATGCAACTTGGGATCAATATAAAAAAGAAACGGGAAACTATCGCGCTAGTAGAAGTAGTTTTGAAAGTTCTGTAGATTTTGTGGGGTGGTATCTTTCCAAAGCACCAAGATCTGGGATCAGATTGAATGAAGTTGATAAATTATATGTGGCATATCACGAAGGTTATGGCGGCTTTCAAAGAGGCTCATACAAACAAAAAGATTGGCTACTTGAGGTAGCAAAAAAAGTAAAATTTGATTCAATCAGGTACAAGCGACAGCTAAATAACTGCCCAATTGAAAAGCCAAAAAAATGGTGGAACATTTTTGATTAATTAATTGAATAGAAGAGATTTTCTAAAACTTCTTGCACTACTTGCAGTATCAACTTATTTGGGTTCGTCCACATCAGCAAAAAAAGACCGAATAGTCATTGTGGGAGCTGGGATAATTGGTTGTGCATTAGGATATGAGTTGGCTAAGGCTGGAGCCAATGTAACTTTAATTGATAAAGCTCAACCAGGCTCACAAGCCAGTGGTAATTCTTTCTCATGGATTAATGCAACTTATCCCAAACAGCCCTATGTCTATAACTTCTTCTCACAATTGGGTATCGATGCTTATAAGAGTTTGACTCCTGAATTGGGTTTAAATGTTAAATGGTCTGGGTCCTTAGAGTGGTTTGCAGATAAGCGGATAGAAACAGATTCATTCAAACAGCTTGCAAATATCATGGAGTATAAGCAATACACACCTGTTGAAATAATTTCTGCTTCAGCTGCAAATCAATTGGAACCAAAAGTTATCTTCAAAAAGAATTCAAAAGTAATTTTCTCAAAATCGGATGGCGCCATTGATGCCGAGGATGCAATAAATAAATTTACAAATCACATAAAGCAATATGGTGGCAAGGTTATTTACCCTAGTGAGTACCTCTCATCGAACTACAAAAATGGAAAATTGCTGTCAGTCAAAACTAACCTAGGAGAGATTGAGGCGGATAAAGTAATTTTCACTGCTGGTATCGACAGCAATGCTTTAACAGGACAATCATTTTTAAAAGAAGCAACACCAGGCATTATCATAAAATCCAAGCCATCTGAAAATGTAATGAATCGCATGCTGATTGGACCGGGAATTCACTTACACCAACAAAATGATGGAGTTGTTGTCATTGGTGAGCAAACTGGAGCACCAACTAATCACAAAGAAAGGCTTAAACAAAAACCAAATAATTTTCCTGAATCAATTGGAAGACAGCACGGCGAACGATTGCTGCAGCAAACTAATTTATTATTTCAAGAAAAATTGAATTTAGACCTGGATCAAATTTCTATTGGTTGGCGTCCATTGCCTAAAGATGGAATGCCAATTATTGGTTGGCTACCTAATCGGCCTAATTCATATGTGGCAACAATGCACAGTGGTGTGAGTTTGGCTGCAATTGTTGCTAAGGTAGCTTCTCAAGAAATTTTAGATGGCGTAAGCAACACTCTGTTAAAAGAATTTAGACCCTCTAGATTCTTCTGATCTGGAATCCTTCCTCAGATGCTTTTTTCTCAAGATTCGGATTAATGATAGAAAAACAGCTATTGGGTTGCCCTTTTAGTTGCTCCGCCGCTTCGATAATCTCTTCTCTGGTAGTATTAATAATTTTCTTTCGGTATTGAGATCTAATTTTCTGTGATTTTTCCTCAACATTAAATCTGTAATCCTTGAATGCTTCTCCTGCAGGGGAAGCTGGTTTATCGATATCCGATAAGACAGAAAGCTTAGCTTCTAAAATCATTTCATCATCAAAATCACCTTTGGTTGCCCATTTAAATGATTCAGAAAAATCTTCAAAGGTCTCAATAAATCTTGGATCTCTATATGAAAAGAATTTAAATGCTCCAGCAAAAGGATCATAGATAGCTCCACCACCATATGCGCCACCTTGTTCACGCACTCTTCTATGCAAAAATTCGTTTCTTAAGAGGCTTGCAAGAAGTAGATATTTTGGCGAATCTTCTGGGGAGTAAGAGGGTGCATCAAGCGACATTGCTGAAAAATTAACTTGAGTATTAATAGGCATTGCAACTTTTAAAAAGGCAGGCTTAAAATCAAAATTAATGGCTGAATCCCCGTCCTTCATGAAATTTATATTCTTTATAAAATCCAGTTGTTCTTTGTTTGGTTTTATATTTGAAATAATTGCGAGCTCATTCGCATTATCTTTAAGACTTACACTGAGATCTGCAATTTTTTGGATTTGTTTTTTTGCATCTTCTTCATTGTTGGAAATAAAAGGAGCAAATTTAAACAATGAGGAAAGACCACCACTTATTTCATGGAGAGCACCAAGTTGGTTATGCATTGCTGATGCTGAAAGCATCGCAAACCTATGGCCATTTTCTACGATGGATTGCTGTATGCCCATAAAATTTTGAAACATAAGTTCCTTGATTCTCTTTTCATCATCAAACTTAGAGGAATCAAGTATTTTGAACATTAAATCCAAGACTTCGTCATTGTTTTCTGGCAAGTATTTTGATGACAGAGCTACCCTCCCTTTAAGTTGCATAGTTTTATCAAAATAGAAATGGGTTGATGCAGATATGCCTCCAGATACTTTTGCTACAGACTCTTGTAGTTTGATGTGGTCCATATCTCCAGCACCCACTTTGCCCATAAGCGTTGTCAGGAGCATTAAATCTCCAACTTCATCAATTGAACTGACATTAACCTTTCTGGATATTGAATTGTAGGTTAAACCATTGGTAGCTTGATCATAAAATATTGGGCTATAACCAAACGTTGATAGTTTTTTTGTGACTGGGTACACAACTTCACTTGGCACATCTGATAGCTCAAGTTTTGGAAGTAAATTCTTATCAGGTGCAGCTTCTTGTCTTTCCGCTAACGCCTTAGCAGAGTTCACTAATTCAAGTTTTTCTCGACTGCTCATTGAGGATTTAATTTTCTCCAATGTTTTTGTAAAGTTTGATTCTCTACTATTGATTAGTTCCATATCTGGAACCATTTCTAGATCAACTCTGTGTTGATTATCTACAAAAAACCTTTTTACCAAATCTTGCAGGTAGCTACTATCTTTAATTTTTTCTTTAAGAGATTTCAAAGCTTCATCAACATTCGATAATGCAATTGGATCAGCTTTATATAGTGCTCCAGGAGCCATAGAAAGAAGTATTTGCAAACCATATGGCATTGACCCTGATGAGATTTCCCTTCTATTAAGTTCAAGCTGGTAGAATGCTGCATCAATTTGGTCTTGTGAGAAACCATTTTTGACAATATCACCAAAAGTTTTATCTAGTAGTTTTTTAAATTTGTCCTGAGAGTCTTTTTCTGAACCTTCAATACCACAAATGAACATTAAGTGACGCATACTATCTTCAAGTCCTAAAATTTGAGCAGGAGATTTTCCGATATCATTAGATTCAAGTGCTTTATAGAGCGGAGAAGCAGAATTACCAAGCAGCAGTAATGATATCAAGTGTGCTTCAAGCAGTTGTTCAATATCAAAGCTTTCACCAAGAACCCAGGCTGTATAGTTTTGATAGCCACTTTGTTCTTGCGATACTGGGGTAAAGGGCTCCTCAGCACTTACGCTTCTATCGAAAGGTTTTTGATTTTTTACTATTTCTAATTTTGCTTCATCAATTCTTTTAAATTTCTGTGCCAATTTTTTGTCAATGAAGTTTTGTATTTCTTTGGCGCTAACATCGCCCCATGTGAAATAGGTCGCATTTGACGGATGGTAAAACTTTTTATGAAATCCTTTGAGGTAGTCGTGAGTTAGTTCAATAATTGTTTCAGGATCACCTCCACTGTTGTGCTTATAGGTCAAATCTGGAAAAAGATTTTTGGTGAGAGCTTGCCAAGTGATGCTCGAAATGTTGCTCATTGACCCCTTCATTTCATTGAATACTACGCCTTTGTATTCGAGAGGGGAGCTGCTCTTATCAAACTTTGAAAATTCTAGTCTGTGACCTTCTTGCTTGAAATCTTCTTCGGCTAGTATTGGAAAATACACTGCGTCGAGATAAACATCTAGCAAATTAAAAAAATCTTTCTTGTTTTGTGTAGCAAAAGGATACGCTGTCCAATCACTTGCAGTAAAAGCATTCATAAATGTGCTCATTGACCTTCGCAACATCATGAAAAAAGGATCTCTGACTTTGTAATTTTCTGAGCCGCATAGTGTTGTGTGTTCAAGTATGTGCGCTACACCCGATGAGTTTTCTGGTATCGTTCTGAACATCACCATGAAGACCAATTCCTTGGAATCATTCTTTAGGTGTATGTGTTCGGAACCATATTCATCCAACTGATATCTCTCTGCTTCGAAACCGAGGGATGGATTTTGCTTTTTATCTATTAATTTATAGCTATTCATCTTGTTTTTATTAATGGGAACTAATATATATAATTAAAGTCATAAATAAAGTATGTTCAAGAACTTTTTTAAAATTATCTTTGCGTTAACGGTTTTATCATCTTGTGCAACTATGGTTAGCACAGAGCAAGTCAATAATTTCAACTTAGCTGATTACAGTTCTTTCTCGGTTGATACATCTGATTCATCAGATGAAGTAAGAGTTAGTCCCTTTACTGTTTCCAATCTCAATAATGAGTTCAAAGAAGAATTGCAAAACTTAGGCCTAGTGTTAGATCAAGATAATGGAGCATTAAAATTTAAAGTAAGCTTGTCACTTGATGAGGAGAATAGGAGAGGGGTTACATACCGTTCAAAGTATGGTCCTTGGTGGACAGGCCCAGCACTTTACGATGACTACGATGATTATGATCGAGCCTATTTGAGAGTCACCATTTCCGATCAAGAAGGCTCACCTCTGTGGACAGGGTTTAGGCCAGTACGATACGTTGATAGAGAGTTGAGGCTTGATCAAGAGGAGATAAGCGCACTGGTCAAAGGCTTTCTAGTTCAGCTTACAGGCTAGGGCACTAGCCAATAACTTTCCTTTTTCCCCTTGGCATTCCAAGAAAATTTACATCTGCGATGACCTGTTCTTTGAAGATATAAAAATTCAAGTGTCTTGAAATTAAATTCGATAGTGCAGAAGTTTTCATAACCTTCTTCAATTGAAATTTCTTTCATGTGAAAATCGTATTTTTTGGGATTTAAAATCTTATGACTTGATCCATCAAGAACCGAATAGCATTTTTTTGAAATTGCCTGAGAGTCATTCCAAGCTTCTTTTGTTTTTTTATTTTTATAATTTATGTTTGCAACCCCTGTCAGTCGCAACTGAATTTTTTTATTAGGGTCATAGCCAATCACAGATGCGTTGTTATTGGCTTGTATTAATTTGGCTTTATCCGATCTGTAATCTGAATGAAAACGAAGGGTCCTTTTTGCTGCATTAAAATCTCTAAGCACCATAACTTTATTGGAGATATTTTTTCCATCAAAATTACTAAAAACCAGTGTATGAAACAAAGAGTCTCGGTTTTTAATCCCATCTTTGAGAAGGTGGTAGGCGTATTTTTCAATGACACTCTTTGAATTAAAGTTCATAAAATAAGTCTAATTCAAAATATCTTTGCTTGATAACTTTGTTTAAAATAAATCCATGCTTAAAAAATATTCACTACTTTTAATAATCTTGCTCTCATCTTGTGCTGACAACACAAATAATTCCGAACAAAAAAACGAAGAGGTGAGCGCACCCAATCAAAACGATGACTTAAAATATCTTGCACAGGACTTCAGAGAAAAAATCTACACGCCGCATGAAAACATCAAAGTAGCAGTTGGTTATGGTCTTGCCAATTCAATTTTGGTTTTGGGTAACACTCAAAGTCTGGTTGTGGATACCATGGGAGGAATTGAGACTGCAAGCAGAGTGATTAATGATTTAAATATTCCTTTAAATAAACCTGTGACTACATTGGCCTATACCCATTTTCATGCAGACCATACTCTAGGAGCCCAAGCATTTGTTGATCAATTTTCAATTGAAAATGTTATATCCCATGAGACAACTGTTGCTGAGATTAGAGATTTTTTTGGAATAAAGCGGGATCTAATCAGTGAAAGATCCCTAAAAATGTTTGGATCAATTCTACAAGAAAAAGACAAAACATCTTCAAGTGGCATTGGCATTAAGCTTGAAACAGGAATAGATACTCCTGGATACATTAAACCAACCATTACTTTTAGCGACTTCTATAGTCACGATCTTGATGGTTTGGAGATTCAGTTTTTTCATGCTCCGGGAGAAACCGATGATCAGCTCTTTGTTTGGATACCTAAATACAAGGCTTTGATGCCTGGAGATAATATCTACAAAGCATTTCCAAATATTTACACGATAAGAGGCACGACATACAGAAGTTTTAAGTCATGGTACACCAGCCTAGAAAAAATGATGGCACTTGAGCCAGAAATATTAATACCTAGTCACGGCACACCTATCAATGGCAAAGAGGACATTTCTAGAGTTTTATCAAATTACCGTGATGCTATTAAATACGTTCATGATCAAATGATGCGCAACTTAAATTCAGGCAATAGTCCATTAGAAGCTGCTAGAAAAATTAAGTTACCAGAAAATCTTGCGCGAGACCCTCACTTATTTGAACTTTATGGCACCATTGAGTGGAGTGCCCGTAATCTTTTCAATGGTTACTTCGGTTGGTTCGATGGCAACCCTACCAATTTATACCCATTTACGAAAGAAGAATACAGCGAAAAGCTGCTAACACTTATTCCTGAAGAAGAACTAATCTCCGAACTTGATAAAGCCCTGGCAGAGGCGGATTCACAATGGGCGCTCTATATCTCTGACCTTCTAATAGATTCAGGAAAAGGTAACGAACAAATTCTTGCAAAAAAAGCTGCAGCTCTCAAAAATCTTGGAGATTCTGCTTACAACCCGAATGCGGTAAGTTTCTATAGAAGCACTTACGCAGAATTAACTAATAGCACTAGTGATAAAGTTTTTATAACAGGTGACAGCCAAATAGAACCTAACCTCTTAGGCCAGCTTGATGTTTTAATGTTTTTGGAAACTATGGCGATTAGGCTTGATCCAACAAAAGTAGCTGGGATTGCTGATGCTAGGTATATAAAATTTACAGACTTAGATGAGATATGGAAACTAAGATTGGAAAACAGTGTTTTCACTTATGAGAAAGTGAGCTCAACGGTCGAACACGACATTGAAATGTCATCTTTAACCTTTAAAAGCCTTGTTACTGGTACAATTAATCCAATAACTGGCATATTATTAACGAATAATAATGCCAAAGGCCCAAATAAAAGAGGGTTTTTAGAATTGCTAAGCAACTTTCAAGAATAAATGAGCCAACCGACTAGAATACCGCCCAGAAGAAAATCTCGTGGCGACAGCCAAACACTTTTCAGCGCCTTAATTTTGGTGGTTGTGTTTGCATCACTAGCAGGCATGTATTTTTATCTAGAAGGTCAAAGGAAAGCTAATGAAGAGGTGCTCAATTCAATTGCAGATAAAGTTAGAGTTATTGAGGATAAATTATCAATAACCAATGAAGATTCTGAACAAAATATGCAAACGGTTTTGGATCAAATTAAATTCATTGATACTGAGGTTAGAAAGCTATGGGGTCATCGAAAAGGTTATTTAGATAGCATTAAGAAACAAGAAAACAAGACAGCTGCCAACGATAGATCAATTAAGCAGTTGGGCTCAAAATCAACCAACTTAGAAGACAAGATTGATAGCATCAATAATAAGATTGAATTAGCTGAGGACCTGCAGCTTAAAATAACGATGCTTACGAATGAGCTAAACAAGCAAAAGCAAATCTTAGATGATAATGGCGAAAATTTAGATGCCATAGATAGGTATCGCATCCAAAACAATCAAAAAGTCACAGAAATACTTACCAGGCTAAATAATTTATCTAGAGAACTTGATGACATACAAGAATCGTTGAATATGCAAACTGGAGCTACAAATGGGTAATTTCCTTAATGAAACTTTTTTTAAATTCTTTTTAATTATCTGTCTAATTCCAAGCGTAATTTTTATTGGAAAAGCTTTCCTATTGTTTTCCCCTGTGATCTTTTGGGTTCTTGGTTACATGGCCCATAAGAAAGGCAATGAGAGTGAAACAATAATGTGGGTGATTTTTGCAATTATTGCTTTAATCCTGGCATTTGTTATATAAAATACACAATTCAGTCGGGGATGTGGTGGAACTGGCAGACACGCTGGATTTAGGTTCCAGTGCCGTAAGGCGTGGGGGTTCGACTCCCTCCATCCCTACCAACTTTTAGCTAAAAAGATCGCGGGCAACTAGCTCGAGCATTATTTCTGATGTGCCACCATAAATCTTTTGTATCCTTGCATCGGCGTATGCCCTAGCAATTGGGTACTCTTTCATGTAGCCATAACCACCAAATAATTGCAGACACTCATCAGCCATATGGCATTGTGCTTCACTGGTTGAGAATTTTGCCATTGAGGCAGTTGCTGCATCCAGCTTCCCTTCAGCAAAGAGCTTTAAACACTCTTTCATAAATGCTCTATTTAATTTGAGTTGTGTTTGGAGTTTAGCCATTTTGAATCTGGTATTTTGGAATTCAGCAATCTGTTGACCGAATGCTTTTCTTTCTGAGACATATTCTTTTGTAATGCCCATCATAAAATCCATGGCAGCAACTGCATTCAATGCCAAAGCTAACCTCTCTCGAGGCAATTCTGTCATCAATGTTATAAAGCCTTGGTCTACTTCTCCTAAGACCGCTGAATGAGGAACTAGCACTTCATCAAAAAATAATTCAGAGGTATCGGATGAATGAAGGCCTAACTTTTCTAAGTTCCTGCCACGTGAAAACCCATCTGTTGATGTGTCGACCAGAAAAAGCGATACACCAGATGAGCCTTTAACATCTGGATTCGTTTTGGCAGCAGTAATGACAAAGTCAGCGTGCTGACCATTAGTTATAAACGTTTTAGCACCGCTAATAACCCAGCCATCTTTATTTTTCTTAGCTCTTGTTTGGATACCTTGTAAATCACTTCCAGCTCCAGGTTCGGTCATAGCTATTGCTCCAACCAGCTCGCCAGCAACCATTTTTGGCAAGTAATGTAATTTTTGATCTTCTGTCCCTTTATTTAAAATATAGTGTGCAACTATGTCAGAGTGCACACTTAACCCAACGGCAACAGAACCAAAGTTTGCATAGGTGATTCCACAAGGAATTGTAAGAGCCATTTCAGCATCGGCTTCATGACCTCCATACTTTTCTGGGATATCAATGCAAAGCAAGCCTGCAGTGCCTAGCTTATTCCATAAATCTCTTGGAAAAATACCATTTTCTTCCCACTCTTCGTAATGGGGAGCAATCTCATTTTCACAAAACTTTTCAATGGTAGTTTGGAGGAGAGTTAAGTCTTCACGATCTGGATTTAAAGAATAATTCATTGCGTAGCCCTGTGTGTTTATTATATTTATAATAGAGCAATAACAAAAGTTGGAAGTATGGGAGAGAGAGTTATAGTAGCTGGAGTCGGAATGATTCCCTTCACAAAGCCAGGAGCAAGTGATCCTTATCATCTTATGGGTGAGAAAGCAGCCCGCGCAGCACTTGAAGATGCTGGATTGGATTATCAAAAAGTTCAGCAAGCTTATGTTGGCTATGTCTATGGTGATTCAACTGCAGGTCAAGCGGCTTTGTATGGTGTTGGTTTAAGTGGTGTTCCTATTTTCAACGTTAATAATTACTGTTCCACTGGATCATCGGCTCTATTTCTTGCACGACAAGCTGTACAGTCAGGTTCAGTTGACTGTGCATTAGCTTTGGGTTTTGAGCAAATGACGCCGGGAGCTTTGGGTATCATCTTTGAAGATAGGCCGAATCCTTTAATGCGTTTTTATGAAGAGATGGAAAGCCTGCAAGGGTTTGATGAATCTTCCCCTTGGGCTGCTCAATTTTTTGGCGGTGCTGGGCTTGAGCATATTAAGGAATATGGAACATCAGCAAACACTTTGGCAAAAATTAAGGTTAAGGCGAGCAAGCACGCTGCAAAAAACCCATTTGCTATTTTCAACAAAGAAGTAACCGAAGAAGAGGTTATGAATTCTCCAATGATTTTTAACCCTCTAACTCGACTGCAATGCTGCCCGCCTTCTTGTGGGGCAGCAGCTGCAATAATCTGTACTGAAGATTTTGCCAAAGCTAACAACCTTAATACTGATATTGCTATTGCTGCACAAAGCATGACAACTGATTACAGCACGACATTTAAAGATCATGATATGAGAAAAGTTGTTGGTTATGATATGGCGAGAGAAGCTGCTCAAGAGGTTTATGAGGCAGCAGGCATTTCTCCAAAAGATATTAAGGTCTGTGAACTACATGATTGCTTCACAACAAATGAACTTATTTCATACGAAGCTCTTGGGCTTGCTGAGGAAGGTGAAGCAGAAAAATTTGTCATCGATGAACAAAATACCTACGGTGGACAATGTGTAACCAACCCAAGTGGGGGATTGCTTTCAAAGGGACATCCTCTTGGTGCTACCGGTTTGGCTCAGTGTTATGAGTTGGTTAATCAGCTAAGAGGTAATGCAGGTGAGCGTCAAGTTCCCAATGTTAAGTTAGGCTTGCAACACAACTTAGGTCTTGGGGGAGCATGTGTGGTGACTCTTTACCAATCGATAAATTAAGATGTTTAATCCTGAATTCATAGGACATTCATTTCCAACAAAAACAGTAAATGTCGAGGAGGGCAAACTAAAATTCTTTTCTCAAACTATCGGAGAAACCAATCCTATTTACCTTGATAAAGATGCTGCAAAAGATCAAGGGCATAGATCTATCTTGGCACCTCCTACATACTCATTTAGCTTAACCTTAGAAGGAGAGTCACTTAGAGATAAGTATGAACCGATTGGTCTAGAACTTGGAAAGTTGTTGCATGGAGCGCAAAGCTTTGAATACTTTGGTGAGATATGTGCAGGTGACACGGTCATTATTGACTCGAAGATAGTGGATATTTTTCAGAAGAAAAATGGAGCTTTAGATTTTTGTATCGAGGAAATGGTGGTCAAGAATGTTGAAGGAGAAACTTTGGCAGTTCTAACACAGACTTTCATAATGAGGCATTAAATGAGTATTTCAGAAATTACTAAATTAAGTGTTGGAGATTCGTTAGAACCAATGACTCATAACCCTATTTCACGCACAACCTTAGCTCTTTTTGCCGGCGCGTCTGGTGACCATAATCCCATTCATATTGATATAGACTTTGCCAAATCTGTAGGCTTGGATGATGTTTTTGCTCACGGCATGCTGGGCATGGCTTATCTAGGGCGGTTTTTGACATCAATTGCAGATCAAAGCAATATTCGATCTTACTCTGTAAGATTTAGTTCGATAACACAAGTGGGCGCTAAGTTAAAATGCACCGGTAAAGTAAAAGAAATTACAGATACTAGTGCTGAAAGGCTAATGAAAATAGAATTATCAGCTACCGATCAAAACAATGATGTAAAATTGATGGGTGATGCAGTAATTGCATTTCAATAACATAGCTATGAGCAAAGAAGTAAAAGATTTTTTTTCTACATATAGTGATTTCGTAAAGAAAGTTACTAGCGAGCCCAGTCTAGACCTAGAGGCTTTAAAAAAGAGCATGCAAGACATTGAAGATAAATCCCCTATCGAGTCAGCAAGATTGATGACCGCTGCACTAGGCCTTGGAAGTGAAACGGGTGAATTTGTGGAAATAGTTAAAAAGATGTTTTTGCAAGGTAAGCCACCAACAGAAGACAACATCTTTCATATGAAGAGAGAGCTTGGAGATATTATGTGGTATTGGGTTACTGCATGCTCTGCCCTTGATCTTGATCCTTTTGAAGTCATAAGTGAAAATCAAAAAAAACTTGAAGCCCGCTATGGCGAACAATTTGAAGTGCAAAGAAGCGAAGTCAGGAAAGACGGCGATCTATAAACAGATTAATTTCAGCAATAAAAATCAGGAAAAGTTATAATAATCACTCTGAGGTAAACAGTGGCCAAAAAAATTTCATTACAAGATAAATATACAAAGCGAGAAGGAAGAATCTTTCTCACAGGTATACAGGCTCTAGTTAGATTACCTTTAATACAAAGCCAATTAGATCAAAAGAATAACCTCAATACCGCAGGTTTTATATCAGGTTACAAAGGATCTCCTCTTGGTGGGTACGATCTTGAGCTCAGTAGAGCAGAGCAATATTTAAAAGAATTTTCCATTCATCATCAGCCTGGTTTGAATGAGGAGCTCGGGGCTACTGCAGTTTGGGGTTCACAACAGGGTGAGTTTCATGGCAGAGGCAAGAAAGATGGAGTTTTTGGTATCTGGTACGGTAAGGGTCCAGGGATGGATAGAACCATGGACGTCTTTAAACATGCCAACGCTGCTGGTGTTTCAAAATATGGTGGTGTGCTTGCTGTAGCTGGAGATGATCATGGTGCAAAGTCATCAACACTTCCTCACCAATCTGACCACAACTTTATGAGTGCATTCATGCCATATCTATATCCTGCAGGCATAGATGAAATAATTAGATATGGATTGCTGGGTTTTGCAATGAGCAGGTACAGTGGTTGTTGGACTGGTTTCAAGGTGGTTTCTGATATTGCAGATTCGGGTAAGACATACGACACTGCTATCGAGAATTTACCCATCATTATTCCAAGTGCAGATTTTCTTGGTGAATACTCAGAGGTAAATAGAAATATTCTTTATTCAGATACTCCTAGAGAACAAGATTATCGACTGCAGAGAATTAAAGGTTTTGCTGCTCAAGGGTTTGCTAGAGCTAATGGCATAGATAAAGTTGTTTGGGAAAATAAAGGTGCAAAGCTGGGGATCATTACAACAGGTAAATCATATAACGACGTTAGAGAAGCTCTAAGATGGCTAAATATTGATGAAGCAAAAGCTGAAAGTCTTGGACTTTGTTTATATAAAGTCGGTATGCCATGGCCACTTGAGCCTGAGGGAATAAGAGAGTTCTGCGAAGGGCTTGAACATGTTCTTGTTATTGAAGAGAAAAGAGAATTAATTGAACATCAGGTTAAATGGCAACTATATAACTGGAAAGAAAATGTCAGGCCAGTAGTTATTGGTAAGCAAGAAGAATCAGGATCATGGTTATTGCCTGCTGAAAACGACCTACCTCTCCAAACCATTTTAGAGACCATAGCCAAAAGGTTACACATTCTAAGTGGAGATCCAGAGCTATTAGAAAGACTTGAATGGTTTAAAAAGAGAAATGCAGAACAAGAAAAGATTAACTCCCCGGTTGTTAGAAAGCCTTTTTTCTGCTCAGGCTGTCCACACAACACATCTTTAGCATTACCTGAGGGCAAAAGAGCACTTGCTGGAATTGGTTGCCATTACATGGCAGTAAACACTGTTAAGGGAACTGAATTTTTCACACAAATGGGTGGAGAAGGAACGCCTTGGATAGGGTTAGCACCATTTTCAAAAGAGGAACATGTTTTTGCTAATTTAGGCGATGGTACTTATAAACATTCGGGGATCTTAGCAATTCGAGCAGCACTAGATGCCAATGTAAATATCACATATAAGATACTTTATAACGACGCTGTTGCTATGACGGGAGGCCAAGAGATTGGAGATAATTGGAACGTTGATGGAATTGTAAAACAGCTTCTTGCTGAGGGTGTTAAAAGGATATCAATACTCTCTCAACAGCCTCAAAAATATAACAAACTAACATCAAAACAAGTTAAGAGCCTGCACCGAGATGCCATCATTGTTGAGCAAGAAGAGCTAAGTAAATACAAAGGTGTTAGTGCTCTAGTATTTGATCAAACATGTGCCGCGGAGAAACGCCGAAGAAGAAAAAGAGGTTTAATGCATGATCCTGTAAAAAGAGTCATGATTAATCCGGATGTTTGTGAAGGGTGTGGTGATTGTTCGATACAATCAAACTGCGTCTCTATCGAGCCCTTGGAAACTAAGCTTGGAAGAAAGAGAAAAATAAATCAATCAACATGCAACAAAGATTATTCATGTTTGAATGGGTTTTGCCCATCCTTTATTACTGTCGATGCTGAACTAAAACCTAAAGGTAAGTTTTATGAAATATCAGATTTACCTGAACCAAAATACCAAGAGTCTGATGGCATAACTAATATTATGCTTACTGGAATCGGCGGAACAGGAGTTCTAACCATTTCAGCTATAGTTGGCATGGCCTCGCACATTGAAGGTAAAGATTCTAGTATCTTAGATATGACAGGTCTTGCACAAAAAGGTGGTGCGGTCTGGTCACACATTAAGGTGTATGAAAAAGACAATAAACCATTTAGTCACAAAATATCGCCCGCTTCTGCAAACTTGCTGCTAGCTTGCGATGCAGTTGTTGGCACTAAGCCTGAAATACAAGAGGTGCTATCGGATAAAAGAACCAACTCCTTAGTAAACACCAACACCATTCCAGTGGCAGACTTCGTCACCAATAGAGATATTGATTTTAAATCTTCTGAAGTTTTTGATTTGATAGAAAAAACTACCAACAGTATTGAAGGTGTGCCAGCGGTTGAAATGGCTGAAAAGCTTACAGGAGATGCGATTGGCGGCAATATGATTATGCTGGGAGCTGCTTTTCAAATGGGTTTAATTCCATTGAAGGAGGAAAGCATTATTGCAGCAATAGAGTTAAATAAAATTAGTATCGAAAGCAATATATATAGCTTTAGACTTGGCAGAGCTTATATCGCTAACCCAAAAAATGAAATCTTTAAGTTCTTGCAAAAAGACACGGGTGAAAAGTTGTCTAATGAAGAAGTCTTAGCCGACAGGGAAGATCGACTGATGAAATACGATCCAAAAGTTTGTCAGGAGTTTTCTATGCATATGAAGAACTTGAGAAAAGTCTTAGAAACAGAGCTCGAACCCGATGCTTCTTTTAGAAGAGCCATCAAAGAAGCCTACAGAGTTTGTGCAATTAAGGACGAATATGAGGTTGCAAGAATGCACATTGAAACTTCAAAACATGTATTGGACAATCAATTCAACTCCTGGTCCAATTTAAGTTTTTATTTATCACCACCATTCTTATCTTTCATTAAAGACCAAAGAACGGGGAGACCAAAAAAATATAGAGTACCTGGTTTCATTGCTATGCCTTTATTCCACATTTTGGCCAAACTTAAGTTCCTAAGAGGCACAGCTTTAGATCCTCTAAGGATGAGTGGCGATAGAAAGAGAGACCTTCAGCATAAAGATATCTTCTTTAACAGGTTGGCTGAACTTAGCTCATTAACTGCAGGGCAAAAGACAACAAAGCTAAATAGGCTTCTAGATTGCTCAGAAGCTGTCAAAGGTTACGGCCCTGTAAGAGAAGAAGCCTTTAAACAGTTTTTGGTAAGGATTGATGAAAAAAGTTTCTGAGAATTTTTATGTATCTCCTCAAATAGAGCCATCGAACATTGATGGCTTATCAAAAGACGAATTTGATATCGTTGTTTGCAATAGACCTGATGGTGAAGAGCCCAATCAGCCATCTAAAATTGAAATATCCAATGAGTGTCAAAAAAAGAGTTTAGAGTTTATAGATCTTGAAATGGTTCCTGGAGATATTAATTTCGAAACCATAAAAAGAACCAAAGACATTTTAGATACTAATAAAAAAGTATTTGCCTATTGTCGTACAGGTACAAGATCAATAACTCTATGGGCCTTTGCTAGCTGTTACACAAAAGAAGTCGTTGATATAATCAGCGAAGCAAGCAATGCTGGTTATGAGCTAGCACACTTGAAAGATGTATTTGTAAGCTTTAAGTCTAGCCTTTCCTAAGCAGAAGAATTAACCAAACTAACGGCACTACAGCCAAACATCCTATGGTTATATTGATTGCTGTCATCAAAGGGAAGTTTGGATCTAAAATTGCTCCTAGAAAGTCAGATATACTATTTCCAATGAGAGCACCATAAATTGCTCCGTGTACCCCTGACCCTTTGAAATATTTATCAATGTCTATGCCCAATAGGGTTGTGAATGCTAGAATGCCATTATCAACCAAGCCAAAAACTAGTCCTTCAGGCATTAAAATATTTTCCTTTCCTGCTTTCTCAAAGCTGTAGCTAAGAATACAAAATAAACCAATTCAAAGACGGTAAAATACAATAAAAATACCGAATCAAATTCCCCATAAATGAATGTAACAATTCGGCCCAGTAGAATTCCAGTAATAACAAATAAAAGAATCTTGAAGAAAGATGACTCATATTTATTTTTAACTAGTGCAAGCAATGAAAACAACCCAATTAGAAAATTGATGCCGCCATACAAGGATCTAACTTCGCCGCTGCCAACATTGGTAGTTATAGCCAAACCTACCGAATCAACAAAGCCAGCGGGAAAAAACAAGGCCCACCCCCCAAGATAGAGGTAAACCAAAGCAGTTAAAAATAAAAAAACCTTATTCATATTTACTCATTATTTTTATTTAATAAATCTATATTACCACCAGTTGCCATCACATTATCTGTAAATGTTTTTTCATTTACAAAACTCTTTAAGTAATCCGGACCGCCTGCTTTTGGCCCAGTACCACTAAGACCCTGACCACCAAAAGGTTGAACACCCACAACTGCACCAACAATATCTCTGTTTAAGTAAAAATTCCCAACGTTTCCTTTTTCAAATATCTTGCGAGCTTTTTCCAGTATTCTAGTGTGTGCACCCATAGTTAAACCGTATCCTGTCTCATTTACTTCATCCAAGATTCGATCCAGATCAGATGCCGAATAACGGATAAAGTGAAGAATGGGCCCAAACTTCTCACCGTCTATTTCTCTGATTGCATCAATTTGTATAGCTGTTGGATTGAAAAAATATCCCTGATCTGGAACTTTGTTTGTTACTTCAACCATCACCTTATTTTCTTTCTCCATCCTAGCTTTATGATCCAATAATTTTTTCAAAGACACTTCATTAATAATTGGGCCTATATCAGTCTCAGCTAGATTGGGATCACCAATAGCAAGTTCATTCATAGCTTCTGATAAATAATCCCAGTATTCATCTGCAACCTCTTCCTGAACATATACAGCTCTAAGAGCACTGCACCTTTGGCCTGCACTTAAGAAAGACGATCTCACGATGTCGTCTATTACTTGTTCTTTAAGGGCTGAAGAGTCAACAAACATGACATTTTGACCACCTGTTTCAGCAATCAATGTTCTGATAGGGCCGTCCAGATTAGCTAAGTTAAGGTTGATCTGTTTGGCTGCAGCGCTAGACCCTGTAAAAGCAACTCCATCAAGCCACTCTAGCTTAGTCAATTCATTGCTGATATCTTTTTCTGCAATAACAAGATGTAGAGCAGATTGAGGCACTCCCGCCTCATAGAACATTTTTACAACTTCGTAAGCAATTAAAGAAGTATCCTCTGCTGGTTTGGCAATAACATTGTTTCCTGTTATCAGTGCTGCTGAAATCTGACCCACAAAAATTGCTAAAGGAAAATTCCAGGGACTCACACACAAGAAATTTCCTTTTGGAGCATGCTCTAAGAAATTATTTTCCCCAGTAGGGCCTGGTAGCTTCAACGCCTTAAATAAATTTTCACTCTGTAGAGAATAGTAATTGATAAAGTCTATTGCCTCTCGAACTTCGGCGTCACAATCTTTCAGAGTTTTTCCTGCTTCATTTGCTAAGAGATAAAAAAGCTTTGTTTCATTTTTTGACAGAGCTTGAGCCACTAAATCTAACACTCTTTTTCTTTCTGCAAGTGGTATTTCAGACCATTCTTTTGATGGTTTTAAAGTTTTTAAATCAGATATTATTTGTTGGTCGGCGTATGTTACTTCTCCAATTTTTTTGTTGGGATTAAATGGAGCAAATCTGCCTACTTTTTTACCTTCATGAAGGACGCCATTAACGATGGACGAAGCATGGAAGGTTTCTTTTTCAAATTCTTTCATACCTAATTTTAAATCACTGATGTCAGCTAGGTCACCAAAATCAAAGCCCTTGGAATTTGCTCTATCATCAAAGATTTGATCAGGTCTTCTTACATTTAATAAAAAGTTTTTATTCTCAAGATTCTCCTCGGCAATCGAAATAGGGTTTTTCACTACATCGGAAACAGGAATGTCTTTTGATAAATACTTATTAACAAAAGAGCTATTTGCACCATTCTCAAGCAATCTTCTTACCAAATAAGGCAGCAACTCTTTCTTGGACCCAACAGGAGCATAAATCCTTGTAACAGGAAAACTATCATAAATCTTTTCTGCATTGCGATAAGTTAGATCCCCCATCCCATAAATTCTTTGGAATTCAAAGTCATTAACTCTACCCTTATAAAGCTCCATTATTGCTGCTATGGTGTGGGCATTATGGGTTGCAAAATATGGTCTTAGATTCTTTGAGTTGGCAATAAGTCTAGCAGTATGCAAATAGTTTAAATCAGTAAATGATTTTGAGGTAAACACCGGAAGATCTGGAGCACCTTTTGTCTGATGAATCTTAATTTCCTGATCCCAATATGCTCCTTTGACTAGCCTCATCATCATGCCATTTCTATTGCTTCCTAGTTCATCAATCAAATTAACAACCTCCGATGATCTTTTCCCGTAAGCTTGGATTGCTAAACCTAGTCCACTCCAATCTGTAAGGCTTTTTTCTTGTGCCAATTTTTCAATTAATTTGAGGCTTAACTCTAGTCTATCCTGTTCCTCAGCGTCTATAGTCAGAGCTATTTCTTGGACGGCAGCTTGCTTAGACAATTCAAGCACCCGATCGTAGAGCTCATTTAAAACTCTTGTTTCTTTAACCGCCTCGTATCTTGGATGTATTGCCGATAGCTTTATTGAGATTTCGTGGAATGAGTTTGTTAGTTGAGCATTTTTTTCACCGACTTTTTTTATTGCTTTTTCATATGCATCAAAAAAGAAATCAACGTCGCCTTGCGTTCGCGCAGCTTCACCCAACATATCAAAAGAACACGGCAGCTTAGGTGAATTAAATTTTCTGAGAGCATCATCGATATCGATTCCTGAAACAAACTCCTCACTTAAGATTTCCATCCCTTTTTTAATGGCTTCTCTTAAAACAGGATCTCCAATTCTAGAAGTCACACCACTCAACCATGAAAGAGGGTTGCCAGTGATTGTCTTATCAAGCTCAACTACTTGTTCAGCTAGAAATAATCCGAAAGTTGTTGCATTAACAAAAATTGAGGGAGAGCTATTTAGGTGCTCAAGCCATTTTTTTCCACCAATTTTTTCTTCGATGATTTCATCGCAAGTCTGGTTATCAGGAATACGCAAAAGAGATTCTGCGAGACACATTAGAGCTACTCCCTCTTGATTGCTGAGACCATACTCTAAAAAAAAGTTGTCCAACCTTGTTTTTTTTCTATCGTCTCTGCAGTTCTGAACAATTTGCGCAGCATTTTTTTCAATGTTTGACTCATTGATCCATGCATTATTTTGAATCAGCTCTTCAACCAGACCAATCTCTTCTCTGTACTTTAGTTCTTTAAGTTTATTGAAAAAGCCCATGATATTTCCGTGCTTGATATTTTAAACATTTAAAAAGAAAAATATAGCTAGAATGGATAGAATAAATTAAAGCTTGGCTTCTTTGAAAGCTTGCTTAATAAGGTCTTTTAACCAAATATGTCCAGGGTCGTTATCGTTGGTTTCGTGCCATGCCAAAAAGAATTGAGATGGTGCTACTTCAAAAGGCAAAACCTTAAATCCAAGCTTGTGTTTTTTAGCGAAAACCTTTGTACAAGTTAAGACCATATCGGTATTTTTTAAGATCTCTGGTGTTACTAAAAAATGTTGGGCTCGCAGGGTGACTTTTCTTTCCAACTGCATTTTTGATAGAGCATTATCAACCAAGGCCCCACCAGTTCTCCTGCCTGAGATATGAATATGATCGAGCTCCAGAAATTGATCAATTGTTAGCTCCTTTTCGGAAGCAAGTGGATGATCCTTTCTAAAGCCGCAAACAAACTCATCTTCAAAAATTAACTCTTTCGTGATGTCTGTTTCCCTTGGCGGGAATGGGTCAACAATGAAATTAATTTCATTGGCTGCTAGAGCGTGATGCATATTGTCTCTATTGGTGTAATAGCTTGAAATTTTAACGTTTGGGGCACTCTGATGAATTTTTGTCATCAGAATTGGTAAGATTCTACCTTCGGTGACGTCATTAAGTGCCAATCTAAATGTGCGACTTGAAGTTGCTGGATCAAAAGATTCCGGCTTTTCTAAACTTTTTTGTAGTATAGAAAGAGCATCTCGAACGTGGATAATGATGTTCTCAGTCTTTGCAGTTGGCTTAACTCCTTGACCAACGCGAATGAACAACTGATCGTCAAAATAATCACGTAATTTTGCCAAGGCGCTGCTTACAGCAGGCTGTGTAATGCCTACAATTTCTCCTGCTTTTGTTAAGCTGCCCTCTGTGTATATGGCATTAAATACAACAAGCAAGTTTAAATCAAGGTTATTAAGTTTCATTTTTGAAATAATTATACAGCAGGTGTATATTATAAGTACTATTTATAGTATTTAAGTTATAACTTTAATGTTGCCAAATAGTTGGGGGAAATCATGAACTTTGAATCTACAGAAAAAATAGATTTTTATTTACCGAAAGTTAAGCAGTTTATTGAAGAAGAAGTTATTCCTGTTGAAAAGAAGATACATGCGCAAGAAAAAACTGGCTCAGATAGATGGCAGCCGCACGAAGAACTTGAGCCTCTAAAAGAGGAAGCAAAAAAAAGAGGCTTATGGAATTTATTTCTACCAGATAGTGAGCTAGGAGCCGGACTCTCAAATTTTGAATACGCACATTTAGCTGAGCAAATGGGAAGAACAACTTTTGCTTCTGAGTCCATGAATTGCAGTGCACCAGATACAGGCAATATGGAAGTGCTTGTTAGATATGGCTCCAAGGAGCAACAAGATCAATGGTTAAAGCCACTTCTTAATGGTGAAATTAGATCGGCGTTTGGCATGACCGAGCCTAGCGTTGCTTCATCCGATGCGACGAATATGGAGGCCAAAGCTGAACTTGTTGATGGTCAATGGGTTATTAATGGAGAGAAATGGTGGACTTCAGGTGCAGGAGACCCCAGATGCAAGATTATCATCTTTATGTGTGTGACCAATCCTGATAATGATAGACATAGAAGGCATTCAATGATTCTTGTTCCAATGGATACACCTGGTGTAGAAGTTCAGAGAATGATGCATGTCTTTGGTTACGATGATGCACCACATGGCCATGCGCATATAAAATTTAATAACGTTAAGGTCCCATATGAGAACGTCATTCTCGGAGAAGGTCGAGGTTTTGAGATTGCTCAAGGCAGACTTGGGCCTGGTCGAATTCACCATTGTATGAGAGCTATTGGAGCTGCTGAAGTTGCTCTTGAGATGATGTGTAACAGAGGTACCAAAAGAACAGCTTTTGGCAAAGAGTTAGTAAGGCTGGGTGGGAACTTTGATGTAATTGCCAACTCTAGAATAGAAATCAATCAAGCACGACTGTTGACCTTGCAAGCAGCATGGATGATGGATAAATATGGCAATAAGCATGCTGCAAGCGAGATAGCACAAATCAAAGTTGTGGCGCCAAATGTTGCCTGCAATGTTATTGATAGAGCTATTCAGATGCATGGAGGCGGAGGAGTCTCACAAGACTTTCCTTTAGCTAAAATGTACTCCTTTATGCGTTGCCTACGTCTAGCTGATGGTCCTGATGAAGTCCATAGAAGGAGCGTTGCCAGAATTGAGTTGGCCAAACAATTTACTGAAGACAAGTGAATAGAGTAACTAAGCTTACTGGTTCAAGATATCCAATTATTCAAGCGCCAATGGGATGGATTGCACGGCGCAAACTTGCATCAGCAGTTTGTAACGCTGGAGGGCTTGGCATAATAGAAACTTCCTCTGGAGAAGTTGAAAACTGCATTGCAGAAATTCAAGCAATGCCAGAATTAACCGATCAGCCTTTTGGGGTTAACCTTCCATTACTTTTTTTAGCTGATGACAAAATGGTCAATATTGTTGCTGAGGCAGGAGTTAAATTTGTCACTACATCTGCTGGTGATCCAAGTAAATACATCAATGTTCTAAAAGATGCAGGTATAACTGTTTTTCATGCTGTGCCTAGTTTGAAAGGTGCTTTAAAGGCAGCAGATGCAGGAGTTGATGGTTTGGTGGTCGAAGGAACGGAAGGGGGTGGCTTTAAAGCTTCTGAAGAGGTTGGTTTGCATGTGCTCATACAATCAATTAAGAAACATACCGATATTCCAATTGTAGCTGCTGGCGGAATTGTAGATGGTCGTGGCATGGCTGCAGCTTTTGCTGCTGGAGCAGAGGGAATTCAAATGGGTACAAGATTTGTTTCATCATTAGAGAGTCCAGTTCATGACAATTATAAAAATAAAATCATTGAGTCCACAGAGGAGGGCACTTTTATCCTGAATAAGAAGGGTAGGCCTTGCATAAGAGCTTTAAAATCAAGCTTAACTGAAGAAATCTATGAAAAAGGTGTTATGGATATGTCTGCTTTGGGTGGTATCAAAAGTCTTTACTTTGATGGTGATATGGAAGCAGCTCCAGCATTGGCAGGACAATCAATTGGCTTAATCGATGAAGTCAAACCAGTTAAAAATATCATTGAAGAAACAATTGCTGAGTTCAACGTAATATGCGATGCAATGTTGAAAGCAAAATTATGAAAGTTTTAAGAACGCCAGATTCTTGTTTTAAAGACTTAAAGGAATACCCATATAAGCCTGTTTATACCAATATAAAGACAACAGATGGTACCGAGCTAAGAATTCATCACATAGATGAGGGGCCAAAGGATGGACCTATATTGTTAGCGATGCATGGCCAACCAGTATGGAGCTATTTGTACATACGTATGTTGCCTTACCTTACAAAGGCAGGCATAAGGGTAATAGCACCTGATCTTGTGGGTTACGGCAAATCTGATAAACCAGCTGCTCGAGAAGATTATTCTTATCAGAACCAAGTTGATTGGATGGGAGCTTGGTTAAAGGAAAATGATTTTAATAATCTGACATTTTTTGGGCAAGATTGGGGAGGTTTAATCGGTTTGCGTATGGTGGCAGCAGACCCTGACCGCTTTATAAAAGTAGCAGTTGGGAACACTGGCTTGCCATATAACCCTGACGTTGGCCAGGAGGTAATAGATAAAGTTCATGCATTTAGAGCAAGCAAGAAAAAGTACTCAATATTCAAAATGGGGGAAGAAGTATCAAAAATGGATAAGAAAAGTTTAAGCCTTGATAAAAGCGTAAGAACACATCCAGCTTTAAAGTTCATGTGGTGGCAGAAATGGACATGGGACACCGTTGATCCAGCCTTTGGATTAGTCAACTCATTGCAGATGGAGCGAGGCTCGCAAATTGGAAGATTTATTTATTATTTATTTCAAAGGATGGGCTTAGAAAAAATAGCTCCCTTTAAAACAGACTTAATTAAGGCATATGAAGCGCCTTTCCCAAATCCAAGTTATAAAATGGGACCCAGAGCCATGCCAAGCCAAGTGCCCATAATTCCTGATAAGTCATTGGAAGCACAAAGAGTAGCTAGGGAGTTTTTCAAAACATCAAATAAACCATTTTTATCAGTTTTTGCAGGTAATGATCCAGTGACTAATGGCATTGAAAAGGATGTTTTAAGAATGGCGCCCAATGCTATTAGTGCAGAAAAGATAGGGGGTGGCCATTTTTTTCAATGGACTAAACCTGAAAAACTATCAAACATTTTGATTAAATTTATTAAAGGAAGTAAATGATTGTACTTAATTCGCTAAGACCGACAGAAGAGCAAATGAAAATGTTTATGGAGTTTCCTGATGATAAACCCATCAAAATGGTTAACTTACTGAAGTTTAAAAATAAAGCTGAATATAAAGATAAGAGAGAAACGGATTTAACTGGGGAAGAAGCCTACAATATTTATTCTGAAGAAGTTATTAATCATTTAGCCAAAGTTGGCGGTAAGATAATTTTTTGGGGTAAAGTTAAAGGTCTCTTGCTAGGTGAAGTTGAGGAACTTTGGGATCAAGTAGCAATTGCACAATACCCCAACAAGACAGCGATGATCACAATGTTTACCAACGAAGACTATTTGGTTAGCGAGAAACACAGAAGTGCAGGGTTGGAGGGCCAGCTGAATATAATTACTCAAGATGAATAAGTTATTTCCTGACGTTGCAGACAACAATTATTTAGGCGCTAAGTCTGCTTATTATTTTTTTATACTCTGGATGCTTGTAAATACATGGCGCAGTTTTGTGCATTTTACAGCTGAGGATGCAGGTCTAAATTCAATTGCTAATTTAATTGTTTTTGAAGGCACTCCAGATCCAAATCAAGTGATCTATCTTTTTGGCTCACTTTGGGGAGAGGTCCAAGTTTTGTTATGCCTTATTAGCTGGGTAATATTAATCAAATACAAAAGCCTTTTATCTTTTATGTACTTAATTTGGTTATTGGAATGGGCTTTAAGAATAACCCTAATTTCATCTTGGCATGGATTAGATGACAGTTACAGAACTGCACCAACGCCTGGTGTTATTTACGCACCATACGCTCTTGGTTTATTGAGTATTTTCTTTGTATTGTCTTTGAAGAAATCAAAATGAAGTTATTAAGAAATATAATTATTATTCTTTTGTTGCTAGTCATTGCATTCTGGTTGGCATTAAAAGTACCAGCAGTACAAAACCATGTGTACGAAACAGCTATTAAAATGAGGTTATTAGCAACTTTGCAGGAAGAAAAAGAAGACACACTTTCAGCAAGGGTCTGTGGCTCAGGCTCTCCCTTAGCTTCTAATAGCGCTCAAGCATGCATATTAATTAAGGCGGGTGAAGATCTATATGTTGTAGATGTAGGAGATGGTAGTGTAGCTAATTTATCACGCTGGAACACCCCATTCGAAGACGTAAAAGCTGTGTTCATTACCCACAATCACTCAGACCATATTTCCGATTTAGCTGATCTTCATTTAATGACCTGGGTTACAAGAGAGAGGGAAAGCAAACTTACAGTTTATGGGCCTGAAGGCATTGAGGATGTTACTAAAGGTTTTGAGATGACCTATAAACACGATTACGAATTTAGAAATGCACACCATGGAGATTTAGTAACGCCCCTAGATGTCGTTGGCTTTAATCCTATAACCATACAGGACGATTCCGTTATTTTTGACAATGGCGATTTGCAAGTTACAGCATTTAGGGTAGAACATGAACCTGTGGATCCTGCTTATGGCTTTAGGTTTGACTACAAAGGTCGTTCCATTGTTATTAGTGGTGATACAAATTACAGTACAAATTTAATTAAAAATTCTCAAAAGGCTGATGTGCTGTTTCATGAAGCTATTTCATACGATTTAACAAGAAGGATGTCTAAAACTCTTGCCGATCTTGGAGAAGAGTTTGATAACAATATTGCCCGTTACGGCTCAAAAATCTTCACCGATATTGAGAGCTATCATGCTACCCCTCTAGAAGTAGCAGAGATAGCAAGTCTTAGTAACGTTGATATGCTTGTCTATTATCACTTAATCCCAACTCCTCAACCTCCCATTGACAAGATAATGGCAGATATACTATTTCGTGGTGTAGATAAGAACTTCTCCAACTGGGAATATGCCGTTGATGGTACGACAGTAATTCTACCAATTGACTCAGAAAAAATTATTTTTAACAAGTAGCACAGACAATATTTAATGTGTTAATCTTGTTTTCCTCTTAAATTTTGCAACTAAAGCAATATATAGAGAGTAACAATAACAAAGGGTAAATAAGGAGAATATATGAGAATATTATTTTTACTAATTTTGAGCCTAAGCGCTTATTCACAAGAACCACCAACCATGCCCGAAGGAGTTGAGGGTGGCATGCCAAACATGAGCATGATGGGCAAACCAGAGAAAAAGGAATATGAAACTATAGAAGAGTTTCTCGAAGATGGAGAATATGAATTAATAGATGGTTTCCTAAAACTTTATAAAGACACTGAAAAAGATAAGTATTATCTTGAGCTAGCAGATTCAGATTTAAATAAAGAATTTATTTACTTTGCTTATGTGCTTAATGGTCCACAAGCTGCTGGGGTAACAGGTGGAGCAATTGGTGATGGAGCAATATTAGAATTTAGAAAATTCAAAGATCGTTTGGGTCTTTATAAAAACAACACCAACTTTTCTAACGAAACAGACAACAATATTGCAAAGGCCGACTTAACCAATATTTTTGACTCATTTCTTTCAGACTTCACTCCTGTTGTAGAGGAAGAGGGTAGATATTTAATTTCAGCCGACAAATTATTTCTCTCAGAGATGCTCACAAGTGTCTCTCCCAATCTCCCCCCAGAGTATAGAGATTTTGTAGATCTTAATTTGGGCAACTTAGATAAAAGCAAAACCTATGTAAATCAAGTAAGAAACTATGAGAAGAATACGGCAGTAGAGGTTAACTTTGGTTTCTTTAATCCAGCTCCAAGAGGCCGTGAACCTGTTTACGCAGTTGCCGACATTAGATACAACGCAATAAGTGCAAGACATCTTTTTGTTGAAATGCCTGATGCCAATTTCGAGCCAAGAGTTGCAGATCAAAGAGTTGGTTATTTTTCACAAAGAGTTACCGATCTATCAACTTACGATTTATACCCACAACGTGATTTAATTAATAAGTGGAGATTGGTAAAAAAAGATCCAACTGCCGAACTATCAGAGCCTGTTGAACCCATCGTATTCTGGGTAGAAAAATCAACACCAGAGGAAATCAAGCCGTTTGTTGTTAAAGGCATAGAAGGCTGGAATAGTGCTTTTGAGAAAGCTGGATTTAAAAATGCTATCGTTGCAAAAATACAGCCCGATGACTCAGACTGGGATGCTGGTGATGTTAGATACAACGTTGTCAGATGGTCATCTTCACCTAGACCATCATTTTCTGGATACGGTCCTAGCATTGGCAACCCAAGAACTGGTGAATTAATTGCTGCTGACATTGTTCAAGAATTTAATGCTATCAAAAGAGGGTATCAGTATAGAAAGATCTGGGGCTGGACGCCTGAAAACGATCCATTAGAGCAATGGATAGTGAGTTTAACTTTGCATGAAGTTGGTCATACACTAGGACTTAGACATAACTTTGCAGCTAGTTATCTTTACAATGCTACTGAGATTCATAATGCAGAACTTACAGGCGAAGCAACCATTGGTTCTGTTATGGACTACGACCCAATAAATTTAGCTCCTCCAGGGTTAGAACAAGGTAGATTTTTTCCAACTGCACCAGGACCATATGATGAGTGGGCAGTTGAGTTTGGTTATAAGCCAAACCTAACAGGTGTAGAAAGAGATGAATTGTTGGCCTTATCCGTATTAGGCGAAAACCTTTATGGAACCGATGGCGATGCAATGTCTAGCCCTGGTAGAAATATTGACCCAAGAGTTAAAAGGTATGATATGTCGAGTGAAGTTGTCGAATACACCAAAGGTCGCTTTCAAGTATTAGACAATAAGATTGCTGAATTGCCATCAATATTTAATGACGAGGGAGAAACCAAAAATGACTTTGCCAATACTTTCTTTAGCTTGGTAAGAGAGAAGGGTAGGTTTATGGATGCAGTTTCAAGACAAATTGGTGGCGTCTATGCAACCAAAGTAGTCAATGGACAAGATGGTATCGATGCTTATGTACCTGTTTCCTATGCCAACCAAAAAGAAGCAATGAATCTAATTGTTGATCAATTTCTTTCAAATGGGGTATGGACTTTTGATCCATCGATTTTAAAGAATCTACAAAGAGAGAAGAGAGCTACAAGTTATGGTGGCGATGGCAATGAAGATCCACAGCTACATTCTTTAGTTCTTGGAATGCAAACAAGAGTATTGGCTCATGTATTGAACCCAGCTGTAATGACGAGGCTTGTTGATTCAGCTGAGTATGGAAATACATACATGCCTGAAGAAGTCTTAGCAGACTTATTCAATGGAATTTTTGTCAAAGGTGAAGTTCCAGATACCTACAAAAGAAACCTTCAATCAAAGTACGTTGATGCGTTAATTGGCGCAATGTCTCCACCTGCACCACGTGGCGGTCCTGGCGGTGGCAGACCTCCAGCACAGTACGATGAGATTGCAAAAGTTGCTATTTATAACAGCTTAATTCAAATACAAAAGTTTGCTGCTAGCTATAGGCGTGATCCTCACTTTGCTTATTTGAATTGGAAAGTTGATAACTTTTTCGATCAGTAAAATTTCTTTAGCAGTCTCTAGTTTTTAGAGGCTGCTTATTTTTTTATTTTTACTACGACTTTTTCTACTGAACCATCTCTTTTAAAAATCTTTTTACTGACTTTTTGAGATAGGTTTAGATTGGAAAATTTCTCAACTGATTTATTCCTAAAGAAAACTTCAACACCCTCATTTTTTGCTAGCTCATAGATTACTGGCACCTGACAAACTGTAAAAGCAAGACTATTTTTGCTTAAATCTATTGTTTGCAGTTGCCCTTTAATATCATAAAAACTGAAGGTCGATTGTTTTTCTAGGAACTCGCTCTTACGAAGCATTCTTGGGTTAAAACTAATGGCTCCATTGATGACATCTAAGCCCATCTCACCATTTCGAGATAAGATATCTTCTTTGACTTGTCCTGTCATGCCTGGTTGTTGAGCTCCTTTACCAGCAGGAGTATGTGAATATGGATCAGTTGGAATTGCTCCATACAAAGCAGGTGATTTATTTGCCCCTATTCCTTCATTGATTTCAAAATAGTGATCAAATAAACGCCCAATATTTCTTTTATCACCACCTTGTTTGATTTCACTTAGTGTGACTTCCTGCACTGCCAATAAGAGTTTGGATACCATATGCCAATAAATTGATCCTAAGCCTTCGTAACCATAGAAAGTGCCTGATCTGCCTGTAAATGCTTTGTGATTAAATACTTGCTCAAATATATTTTCTATTTTGTGTCTTTCTGCCTGAACAAGTTTTTTATATTGGTTGGGCAATTCATCTAAAGCAGTATTTAATGAATCCACGTTGTTAAATGTGCCATTAAAATGCACATGGCCATTAACATCTTTAGTAACGACAGATGGGTTTTTATCTTTAACCAACATTTGGAGCAGCATTGATGTTTTGAATAATTTTTTTGGAACTATATTTTTTTCCAGAAATCCTGGCAACTGTTTAGCTGGGTAAAGCAAATAACTGTATTGATCTTTTCTGAACAGTTCACTTCCTTTTAGATTATCTAATACCGATAGCGACTCATTTGCTTCAAGATAGCCTGAACTTAGAACTGCCACTTGACCTTCAAGCATCAACGGTAAATGCGATACTGCTAAGCCATTTTTTTCATGGCTTATAAGGTTGTAAGCATGATACATGCCATCCTCTCTTTTGTTAATTTTGATAGTTCTATCCAAATGAAGGTTCAGGCTTTCAAGAAAGCCAACTAAGTTGCTCTTCGATATAGTCTGTTTTTCCCCTGAAAAAGAATTCTGATAAATTGAACTTCGATAGTCTTGAGCCTTTTTGCCTAATTTTTTTGCAATCTCAAGTCTCTTAATATTAGTTATTCTTTTTGAGGTTCTTGTTTCAGTATCTTTTAAAATTTTTGCCAAACTGCTAAAAAGCACAGCTGCTTCTTGAGACACTATGAATAATTCGTCGTTAGATTTGCTCACCATATCTTTAAAGTGGCTGGTAAACCTTCTCATGTAACACAATGTGACCATGGATACACCATTACCAACTAAGGCATTATTAGCATCGTTCCACTCAGGTCGCTGAGTATTCATCCAAATTCCAGCATCAGGAATAAAGTTTGATACTTTAGCAAGCAACGGCACCAGAAGTTTCTCAATTAAGCTGGCATAAATTATCTTGTTTTTAGAGCTGTGCAGAAGAGCACCATCTGACCCAATCTTTGATTTTAAATTGAGAATTTTCTCTTCCTCTTGGTAATCAAAATCTATGGTATTTTTTGGATCTTTAAGTATGTGGCTGAAACCTTTTATTTTGTACGGCACATTAGCGTAGACAAAAATATTTCTATTAAAGTATTTTTGCAGCCCATCAGGAAAATATTTTTCAGAAAATTCTAAAAACTTTAAGAGATAAATTATTTGATGATCGCCCCAGTATCCTATATAGGACCAAGGGTTATCTGCCTCCAAAGTTTCCCAATCAAAACCATCCTTTGTCAGTCGGTAAGGATTATATCCATCGGCTGTTGAGGCGTTAAGAAACCTAAAGATCATTGAGAATATGAATTCAGGGTAGGAGGCCGCAAGCGCTTCCCAATTTTGAAAAATATCACGCCAATTTCCTTGGTAATCTAGTATTTTCTCACCTGTATTCTTATCCCGCATTCTGATATCAAATTTATTCCATGGTCGACTTGGATCTCCATGCCTTCGACTAAATTTTATTGGCATGTATTCTGTGATAAGTCTTAAGAAGTCTGTACTTCGTTCACTGCAAAAATTCAAAAGCTTGGAAAAATGAAAGTTATTGGGCAAGGTTTCAATAACAGCTGAATATTTCTTGAAAACTTGTTTGTTTGCTTTTTTAAGATACTTTAAAAAATCAGCTTTATTGACCTGGTAATTATTATCAAAGATCCCACCTCGCATAATATTGAATAAGGTATTTGAGAAATGTCTGATATTTCTGTTTCTATCTTGAGTTTTTTGAATTCCGTCAGACGATGAGATAAGTTTTACTAACTCACTTTGACCTACATCGATATCTTTACTGATGTCTGCCTTTAATTTTTTACTTTGCCTTATATTTTTTTCTAATTTAGCCACTCCAGAATGGTCAAGCCCAATGTCAGCTATTATTTGCCACTCTTTTATTTGTTTTGGTTTTAAATTGGCTTTGAAGTTAATGAAATAAGAGCCGCGCTCACCCTTGATATCTTCTTCTGTCTTCACAACAGAGCCATATCTAAAATTATTAATTTGAAGGTTTGAGAGCAATCTTGAAGCAGATTGAAAATCTGGAGACCAGACCACGTTTGATTTTAATGCCTCGCTTGGTTCCGCTTTATCTACTATCACAGCACTTAAAGCAAAGATTCCTATTTTCCCCTTTGGTTCCAATTCACTTCTTTTATAAGCATCAACCAAATTGCTGCTATTAACTTGCATGCCTTCATCAACGCCCCAGGGAAGAATAT
Source organism: Gammaproteobacteria bacterium (assembly GCA_038147295.1). Taxonomy (GTDB): domain Bacteria; phylum Pseudomonadota; class Gammaproteobacteria; order Magnimaribacterales; family TMED112; genus TMED112. The sequence continues at coordinate 47,970 of JAYQTH010000001.1, read as the reverse complement.
TCTGTATGCCATCAAGTGCATTTATCTTTGTTGTCTTATTTTTTATGTTTACTAATTTTGCAGTTCTTATAAATCCAAATGTTTTGGAAGTAGTCCATTGATAGGAAAAAGCAAGACCCAGATCATTATTGATTTCCTCAAAAATTACCTTATTGCCTGTAAGGTTTTTATAAAGATTTTGCTGAATTTTATATGTTCCAAGATAATTATTTGAAAACGGTTCCCACAAAAGCACTTTATTCCCTTTCTCAATATGGAATATTGTTTTAGGTCCAGTATTTTCAAAGTTTTCTGTGATTTTATCATCGGTGTAGTATGGAAAAAGTGCATTATTTGAATTGCCTCTTCCTGCGCTAACGCCACCGTTGCTGCTAACAAACAACCAGTGATCATCGGAACTTGCGATGCTAATAAAAAAAGGCCTTATAGAATTAATATTGGTGATTTTGTAAAAGCTTTCGTTATCTAATTTGACCTCTTTTCCTTCAGATTTGAGGCCTGCAACAACAAGCTTTTGATTCCCAATAAAAATCTCTCGTCCCATTTAATTTTTCTAATTTTGAAATTAATCTCGTCTTGAGTAAAAGATTAATTATGCATAGTTTTTATTAATCTCAAAATCTTTGCAAAATCCCCCAATTGCTCACAAGAAAAATATTACTATTCAAATTTGAATTTTATATAGATGATTATGCTGATATCGTTTAAATTCTTATTGTGATAATTAGAAATATTCCAAACTTTCTTTTAATTCTACTTCTGACTCTATCCAATAATTTAATTGCAAGAGATACGATATCCATTAAGGGAAACCATATTTATGTCAATAATGAGATGTTCTTTATGAAGGGTATTTGTTATCACCCAGTACCTAAAGGCGAGACTCAAAGAAGTTTTGAAAACATAGACGAAGACTTAGAGCTTATGGTCGACTTAGGTATAAACACTATTAGAGTCTATGAGCCAATAGATAGCTTGGAGGTTTTAGATAAGATCGATGCAGCCGGCATTAAGGTCATTACAAGCTTTGGTTACAACAATCAAGATTCATTTGATATTGTTTCCGGTGGCTTTGTTGAATACATACAGAAGTATAAAGAGCACAATGCAATCCTGATTTGGGAGCTTGGCAATGAGTACAACTATCATCCAGAATGGTTTGGTGGGGATATAAATATTTGGTACAAGACCCTTGATATTGCTGCTGGAATTATCCAAATAGTTGATGAGTCACGACCTGTTTCAACCGCTCATGGCGAGTTGCCACAAAATGATGTACTAGCGTATGGAAAAAATATTGATATGTGGGGCATGAACGTTTACAGATGGGATAAACCAGCATCGATTTTACGTGAATGGCGGCTCAAAGAAGTTAATAAGCCAATGTATTATTCTGAAGCAGGAGGAGATAGCTATATGACTACCTCACAGCTTGGATATTCCAGAGGCGAAAGCCAAGAAGCTCAAGCAGACGCCAATGAAAACATACTTGAAGAGATTTTTAAGAATCAAAAACACAATGCCGGAGTCATGTTGTTTCAGTTTACCGATGGATGGTGGAAGGCAGGCAATCCAGATCAACAAGACAAAGGTGGAGCAGCTCCAAATAGTGGTGGCGTTCCCTACGACGGTTCTGCTAATGAGGAATACTGGGGCGTTGTTGATATTGATCGCAATAAAAAATTAACCTATGAGGTAGTTAAGAAAATTTATTCTGAGAATTAGTATTTATGAAAGTGGGGGAAATACTTAATAACAAAAATTATTTGGCTATTTCATATGGAGGTTATCGACATAATTCTAGAGAGATTCAACCGTCAATAGATGAAATTAAAGAAGATCTTAGAATATTAAGTTCTATTGGCTATAAGATTCTTAGAACCTATAACGTTCACTACGCTGAAGCCAAGAATCTTCTTAGGGCCATCGATGAGCTTAAGTGTGATGATCCAATGTTTGAGATGTATGTCATGTTGGGAGCATGGATAGATTGCGATCAAGCATGGACTGATAACCCAAACCATGATGCTGAAGATTTAGAAAGCAATGCTAAAGAAATTGATGAAGCCGTAAGGCTTGCTAATAAATATCCTGAAATTGTTAAGGTAATTTCAGTTGGGAATGAAGCTACTATTAAATGGGCTGAAACCTACTACGTCGGGCATGATGTGATTTTAAAATGGGTAGACTACCTACAAGATTTAAAAAGATCTGAAAAGCTAAATCCCAATGTATGGATTACAAGTTCAGATAATTTTGCCTCTTGGGGTGGCGGTTCTGAATATAGAAGCAAAACATTAGAAGAGCTGGCAAAGAAAGTTGATTACGTCTCTATGCATACTTATCCATTTCACGATACGTTTTACAATCCTCAATTCTGGGTCACAAAATCCTCCAGCTTTAGAGATAAGGATGATCTAATAAAATCTGCCATGAGAAGATCAGCAGATTATTCTATTCAACAATTCATGCTGGTAAAAAATTATTTAAGCAGCATTGGTATCAACAAAGACATTCATATAGGTGAAACAGGTTGGGCTAGTGTTTCTACAGATCAGTATGGTGCTGATGGCACTAGAGCAGCAGATGAATATAAGCAGGCACTTTACTATAAATATATGAAAGAGAGATGCGACGAAATAGGGGTGAAGTGCTTTTATTTTTCTGCATTTGATGAACCATGGAAGGATTTTTCCAATCCTCTCGGTTCTGAAAACCATTTCGGGTTATTTACTGTTGATGGAAAAGCCAAATATATAATGTGGGATTACGTTGATGCTGGTTTATTTAAAGGTCTATCACGTAATGGCAATAAGATAAGAAAAACTTATGAGGGCAATATGGTTAATTTAACTCAAGACGTTTACCATCCCCCATCATGAAGTTAACTCTCTTTGATAAATGTTCAATTCGCAATATAATTTCCAACCTTATCAATGAATAACGAAAACTATATCCCATTAAGCCAGAAAATTGCTTTTGGTATTGGTCAATTTGCCAATCAAATGTTTCCTGCAACGCTAGGGATATTTATGGTGGTCCTAGTGCAAGACTTAGGGTTTGATCCAATTTACTGGGGCATTATATTTTTTATACCTAGACTTTTTGACGCCATTACAGATCCTTTAATGGGTTTTATTTCAGATAATACCAAATCAAAGTGGGGTAAAAGGCGCCAATATATCTTATTGGGCGCATTAATCATGGGGATTTCGTTTTCATTTATGTGGCAGCTCTATGAATCAAATGGTATCACTTATAACTTTTGGTATTTCTTAAGTTTATCGTTGGTTTTTTATTTGGGATTAACCATTTTTAGTATTCCCTATGTAGCAATGGGCTATGAAATGAGTTTTGATTTTCATGAACGTACACGATTGATGGCAATTGCTCAGTTTTGTGGGCAGTGGGCGTGGGTCATTGCTCCTTGGTTTTGGGTCATCATTTATGATCCTGTATTATTTGAATCTGCTGAATCTGCAACTAGAGAACTTTCGGTTTATGTTGCTATTGTTTGTACTGTGATAGCAATTATTCCCGCACTATTAGTCAAAACTGAGTCAACAGAAAACGATGAGAATTTGCAACCAATCAACAGTAAAAATTTAGGTAAAGCGGCCAATAATATAATCACTAGCTTTGTGGCAGCATATCAGAATAAACCATTTAGGAAGCTGTGCATCGCTACCTTTTTGATATTTAATACCTTTCAAACCATTGCTGCTTTTTCATTTTTTATTATTGTTTGGTATCTGTTTAATGGTGATGCTGGTGCAGCTGGATTTTGGCCAACACTGCATGGAAGTGTGGGAGCATTGGTTACTACCTTTGTAGTAATTCCTATTGTGACAAGAATGTCAGAAGTAGTAGGGAAAAAGAATGCCTTTTTAATCTCACAATCGATATCAGTAGTGGGTTATATTCTTTTTTGGTTTCTTTTTATTCCTGGTAAGCCTTATTTATTTCTATATGCTCTACCATTTTTCTCTTTTGGCATCGGCAGCTTATTCACTGTCATGATGAGTATGACAGCTGATGTATGTGATTATGAAGAGCACCGCAATGGTTTGCCACGCAAAGAAGGAATATTTGGTGCTGTCTATTGGTGGATGGTCAAATTTGGCACAGCTATTGCTGGATTATTCACTGGGTTAATTATGTCATTCGTCGGCTTCAATCCAGATGCTGGCGTGCAAACCGATGAAGCAGTTAATGGCCTACGTATTGCCTATACTCTCATTCCAATCACAGGCACTTTACTGGCAATATATGTTATGAGGGATTACGAAATCGATGAAGAAGAAGCCAACAGAATTAGAGCTCTTCTTAAAACCAACAATAGATGAGTTTTCGAAAAGATAAATTCCTGTCTCTAGCAGGCGCAGACCTAAATAGCTTAAGCCTCGATGAGCTCAAGCAGTTAGCCAATAAACTGCTAAATGGATCTTTGCATGGCATATGTTTTAGCCCATATGACGAAAACCAAAAACCAGGAGATGCTCTTGATCCTAAGGATATTGAATACAAGGTAAATTTTTTAAAACCCTATTTTAAGTGGTGCAGGTCCTTCTCATGTACAGAAGATAATGAGCTGATACCAGCCATTGCAAAAAAAGCTGGTTTTAAAACTCTTGTTGGTGCTTGGCTAAGTGACGATCTTGAAAAAAATGAAACTGAATTAAATAAGCTAATTGAGCTATGCAACGAAGGCGTTATTGATATCGCTGCAGTTGGGAATGAAGCACTCTATAGAAAAGAGTTAAACGAAGATCAGTTGATTGAGTACATTGAACGAGCAAAGTCAGAGATTGATGTTCCTGTTGGTTATGTGGATGCTTATTATGAATTTACCAACAGACCAAGACTCTCAGATGCTTGCGATGTCATTCTTGCCAATTGCTATCCATTCTGGGAAGGCTGCCAAGCTGAGTACTCACTTCTGTACATGAAAGAAATGTACCAGCAAGCAGTGCGTGCTGGTAAGGGAAAGCCAGTAATCATTACTGAAACAGGATGGCCAAGTGAGGGCAGTGCGCTAGAAGCAGCTCAACCTTCATATGAAAACTACCTTAGATACTTCATTGCTGCTCAGCTCTGGTCGATGGAAGATGACATAGATATGTTCTACTTCTCTAGCTTTGATGAACCTTGGAAAGTTGGCGATGAGGGTGATGTCGGTGCTTTTTGGGGCATATGGGACAAAGACCTTAAATTAAAGTTTTAAAATAGCTGATATTAAGTTAAATTAACAAATCCTAGACCCGTAGCTCAGCTGGTTAGAGCGCTGTCTTGACATGGCAGAGGTCGTTGGTTCAAGTCCAATCGGGTCTACCATTGTTATATAATCTTTTAATGCCTCTTGTTGAACCACAAAAAAATATTGAATCCAAAGAAGTAAGAAAATTGGTTAAATTCTTTAACGAAACCTTAGGTTTTTGCCCTAATTCAGTTTTAACCATGCAAATTAAGCCTGGCTTAGCGGAAGCTTTTGTTAATTTAAATAAAGCTGTCATGAAAAATGAAGGAAGTCTGACATCAGAATTTAAAAGGTTAATTGCTTTTGTTTCAAGCAATACAACAGGATGTCGTTATTGCCAAGCCCATACCATCCGTGCAGCTGATAGGTATGGTTCAACCCAAGATCGACTAAACAATGTTTGGGATTACATGAATCACGATTGTTTTAGTGAAAAAGAAAAAATTGCCTTGGCTTTTACCGAAGCAGCAAGCAAAGTTCCGCAAAAAGTTACGCCGCAAATGGAGAAAGAATTAAAAAGGCTTTGGTCTGAAGAAGAAATTGTCGAAATTATGAGTGTTATTTCTTTATTTGGTTTTTTAAATAGGTGGAACGATACCATGGGGACAAGCTTAGAACCTGATGCTCAAAGTTCAGCAGAAAAATACTTAACAGACTGGGATATTGGCAAACACCAATGAAGTTAATTGCTCAAATTTTAATTATTTTTATTCTTTTTAGCTGTGGTTCTGGCAGCAGCGAAGAAGAAGCAAATATTACCCCAAGCCAACCTAAGGTAGTTGATATTGATCCTCATGAGATTGGGACATTAGAGAGAACAATATTTCATGAGGGGCTATTAAGAAATTTTATTCTTCACGTTCCAGAATCCTATGACAGGAATGCTGCTACACCAATGGTTTTTAATTTTCATGGTTATGGCAGTAATGCTGAAGAGCAGATGTATTACAGCAACATTATTGAGGTTGCAAACGATGAAGGTTTCTTAGTCTTGCATCCACAAGGCACACCTCATCCATTGACTGGCTCATCGATGTTTTGTGTTGAAGGCTTTACTCGACCCTGTGATGTTGATGATGTCTCATTCAGCAATTACTTAATTAATATTATTTCTACTTTATACAACTTAGATATGCAGAGAATTTATTCCACTGGCATGTCAAACGGAGGCTTTATGAGTTACCACCTAGCATGCAATTTAAGCAACAGGATTGCAGCAATTGCATCAGTGACTGGTAGCATGACCCCGGAAACTTATGATGAATGCACTCCAAGCCGCCCAATCCCAATCATTCAAATGCATGGCCTTGAGGATACAGTTGTACCATTAGTTGGCATCCCCAACCTTATGGAGCCTATTGATAAAGTCGTAGATTTTTGGGTGGAGCAAAATAACTGTACAGCACAGTACATTGTTGATTATTTTGATTCAGTTCAATGGGACAATAGCATCCCTTTACAAGTCGGATGGGATGGCTGTGATGAGGGATCAGAAGTTCGACTGTACACCTTTACTGGAGCAGGACATACTTGGCCAGGCAATCCCTATAATACTGCAAACACCAATTACGATATTATTGCGTCTGAAGAGATATGGTCTTTTTTTAAAAGACATACAATCAATGGATCAACAGAATAGTTATCCAAATTCCTTTTCTAGAGCTGATTTGTCTGCTTGATAATATTTTCCAGCGAAATAATAGAGAATCGGTCCTAAAATTAGAAACATTACACTGAATGCTACTAGAGTATTGGTATAGGGCATCTCCACTCCTGAAGCGAGCATATTATCAAGGACAACCCCTGCAATAATGCTACCAGGAACAAAACCAATAAGGTTTAGACACACTAAATTGAAACCAACAATTGTTCCTCTTATTGATGGAGGCACTAATTCTTGAATGACAGCAAACACTGGGCCATAAAAACAACCTAACCCAAAAGCTGCAACGCAAATCCCAACCCAAAATAAAGATCCATCTGGATCGAGATATCTAGTAAAGGCAAATGGCATTGATAGCAGGGTAAGTATTAGCAAAAACCAAGTTCTTGGTAAGTTGTATTTTTTTAAAGCCCAGTCACTAAATGTCCCACCAAACACACTACCTAAAATCCCAAAAATTGTGAAGATCCAACCGGATGCCTGAGCAAAGGCAGCTCTATCTAAACCTTTATCCTGAATTGCCCACACTTGGTCAAAAACAGAAGCACCTAAATTCAGATGGTAAATAGTGCCTGCAGCTATTGTTAATATCAAAGATTTAGATCTTGTTAAGGCTTTAAATAAAAGTGAAATTATTTCATTAAAAGATTTTTGTTTTGTAGTTGGAGTAATATTTTTGCGTGGAGAATCTTTGACAAAGAGCATCAATAACCCTAATACCATACCAATAGAACCAATTAGATAAAAACAACCTCGCCAACCTATAACGGGGCCTAGATAACCAGCTATGATAAGACTAACCCCAACACCAAGGGGTACACCCATATAGTAAAAACCTGCAGCAAAACCTAGTTTTTTAATTTCATATCTATCGGCAAGTATGGACATGGTTGTTGGTGTCATTGCGGATTCCCCAATTCCAATAAAAAGTCTGGGTATTGCAAGGGTAATAAAATTCTTTGCCAGACCTGAAATTGCTGTAAAAAAGCTCCAGACTATCACACCTACGCCTATAATTTTTGTTCTGTTGTAGCGATCGGCAAGAGTCCCTACAAACAAGCCAGAAACCACATAAAAGAAGATAAAAATTACACCAGTCAACAATCCAAATTCTGTGTTTGTTAGCTGAAGGTCAGGAATAATAAAATTGGCAAAGCTGGCTATAAATTGCCTATCAACAAAATTAATGACATTTAAAATTGTCACAAATAGTAAAAAACTTGTATTACGTAAATTAAACATTTATTCCATAAAACTATTCAATCTTTCGTAGGCTTCGATAAATTCTTCTTTAAATTTTTGCACTGTCTGCCCTGCAGTAATTTTTTCTTCTACAAGGCCAATGCCTTGTCCGACCCAATAGGTTGCAAGTTTCTTTGCTCCTTCGTGACCAACATCAGCCGCTTTATCAATCCTTGACAATGCAGGTTCAGATACCATGGTTTGAAGTGGCATTGGTAAGGGATCAGGCGCCTTATCAGATTCCCATGCATCGGTCCAATTAGACTGTAGCTGTCTGGAATGTTTTCCAGTCCTACTTCTAGATCTCACAGTTTGACTGGATGATGCTGCCAACATTTTTTCTTTTACAATTTCTGATGTTTCTGCTTCAGAGGTAGTTAAAAAAACTGAAGCACACCAAGCCCCTGATGCCCCCATAGCCATAGCGCCAGCCATTTGCTCTCCAGTACAAATGCCGCCAGCTGCAAGGATTGGTACATCTCTAGAATTTTTTATTGCCCGTGCAATTTCTGGGACCAGTACCATGGTTGAGACATCGCCACAGTGACCTCCACCTTCAGTGCCAGATACAACCAATATATCTACCCCAGCATCAACCTGCCTTATGGCATGTTCTTTTTTGCCAACAAGTGCTGCAACTGGAACATTGTTTTCTTTACAAAGATCAAGCATCCATTTCGGTGGCACTCCCAAGGCGTTTGCATACAGCCTGACACCATGATCAAAACCTATCTGCAGCATTTTGGTAGCACCACTTTCCTGCATGTTTTCACCCCAGTTTGAGTAGTCATCTGTTTGTTGTCTTAAGTCTTCACCATCAATATCATGATCTTTTAAAACATCTGCACGGAAATCTCTATACTCTTGAGGTATGTGCTTACCAAGTTCAGATGGGGCCATGTTATCTTCTTTACCAACAAATTTATTTGGCACCAATAGATCAAGACCATAAGGCTTGCCATCGACGTGATCATCAATCCAGTTTAATTCTTGCTCAAGAATTTCAGGCGTCATGCCTACTGCTCCAAGGACACCCATGCCACCTGCTTTAGATACTTGTGCAACCACATCTTTGCAGTGACTAAACGCGACTAATGGAAATTCTATGCCTAAGATCTCACAAATTTTAGAATTCATATTTCCCCCTTCTAAGGCTTGTGCTCTGAGTAATTCAGGCCTACCCAACAATTATTTATTATACCCCATACTTTAAAGCCAGTAATGCTAGCCATGGAGATCTTTGAAAGCACTAATCCCAGTTTGGGTCTCTTTTTTCTAGGAATGCTGAAATTCCCTCTTTAGCCTCATCACTGGTGAGAGTATATTGAATTTCTTTCTCAAGAAATTTTATGGCTTCAGAAAAACTCATAGTTTCTTGTTGATTAAATGCCTGTAAACCTCGAGTCATTGTTTTTGGCGGCAGTTTTGTTAGATCTGAAATTACCCTGGTTGTTTTTTCTTTAAGCGCAACGCTATTTAAAGCAGCATTTACTAAACCTATCCGTGCTGCCTCCTGTGCATCAATAGGTTCACCTCGCATAATTAGATCCAAGCCATCTCTTTTTGAAACCACTCTGAATAAACCAGCCATAACCATAAAAGGCCAGATTCCGCGTTTTATTTCCGGCGCACAGAATGTTACCGAATCCAATGCATAAGCATGTGTCGAATTACAGACTAAGAGGAGGGCACCTGCATAGACGTTACCTTCTATTCTTGTAACGACAGGTTTATATAATTCGTTAAGTTTTATAGCAATATCTGCAAGACTGCCTTTCATATCTGGGACATTGCTTTCGCTTTCACCAGACATTGACCTTAAATCTCCTCCTGCACAAAATACATCTCCACATGCACTAAGTTCAATAACTCTTATTGAACTACTTTGTTTGGCATAATCTAGAAGGTAGAGAAGTTCATTGGTCATCACTGCATTGATAGCATTCTTCTTTTCAGGTCTGTTCAAAGAAATGCTGAGAATATGATTGGTTTCAGAAACAAGTAAAGTAGAGAAATCAGAATTAGCTATTTGCATGATATTTTTGCACTATATGTTTTGGACAATCAATGGTTTTTGATCCAAGGTATTCTCCTAGTGACTTAGCCTGACCATCCCTTCTATCATTTGATGATACCCCATTACCAAGTATTCCTCTAATCAAGAAATTTAACGAAAGAATATTTGGCAAGTGAAATCGTTCTATGTGATATTGCGCCATATCAGGCAGTAGCTCCTTAAATTTATCAACGGTAAGATAACTATATAAATAATTGAATGATTCCATATCTTTCGCCCAGACACCTAAATTTGCACAACCACCTTTATCACCAGACCTTGTTCCGTATATTCTTCCTAGCTGGATCTCACATAAGTCGCCATCTATTGTCATAACCTCAAAATCATCGGCTTCAATATTCTGCTCTGGTTCGTGTTGGGCTTGCTCAATTTTGAAACCCTTCCCATTTATATGAACAATTTCTTGTACTCTTTGTCTTTGAATGCTGGTCGGCCAGTATTCTATGAAAGGGCTACCCGAATTGATATCGCTTTGCACAGTCCAGCCTGGATAATTTGCAAGGCCAAGTTCAACTACCTTTGCTGAAAAAAGTCGTCCTGCAAGCACTGGATCTTGGGATTTAACAGAAATTTTTAGAGTTGCCATTGCTTCTTCATTTGTTTGTGCATCAGGCTTATCAGTACGAATTAACTGAATAGAAATATCGTCGTAAAGCTCCTCTCCACCCAGAGATTCAACTAGCTCATCAGTAAAAATTTTAGCTTTTTCTTCAATATCTAGCCCTGTGATAATTAGTTCCATAGTATTTTTAAACCCGCCTGCATTATTCATGCATACTTTTAATGTGTTTGGAGGAGGGCTCCCAAAGTGGTTAGCAACGTATACCTTGTTTTCGGCAATCTCTTCAATAGACAGCTTGTCAAAATGTGCAGCAACATCAGGATTAAGGTATTTTGGTGATGAAATCTCATAGAGTAGTTGTGCCGTAACAGTCCCTCTTGAAACTAAACCACCGGTATTTGGATGTTTTGTAATGTAAAAGCTGCCATCTTCTTTAATCTCTGCGATGGGATACCCAATGTTTCTAAATGATGGAACTTCTTTAAAGAACGAATAATTGCCACCTGTTGCTTGAGCTCCACATTCAATTATGTGTCCAGCAGCAAGCGCTCCGGCAAGTTGATTGTATTGATCTGGTTGCCAGTTGAATTTCCAAGCAGCTGGACCCATTACAACTGCTGCATCTGTGACTCTTGGACAAATGACTATATCTGCACCTTCATCTAGAGCTTTTTTAATCCCCCAACATCCAAGATATGCATTAGCCGAAAGAGTGGCCATGTTTTGATTTGAAAATGGTTCTTGGGTATCCAAATTAATAAATTTTTCTCCTTCATTCACTAGGCTGTCTATTTTTGGCAACAAATCATCACCAGTGATGTAGGCAATTTTCAAATCAAGGCCTAGACCCTCAAGAATTTTTTGTGCTTCTTCTGTCATGCTTTCTGGGTTGAGACCACCAGCATTAGTCACAATCTTTATATTTTTTTTAGCACACGTATCAGCAATCTCAGTAAGCTGTTTTAGAAAGGTTCCAACGTATCCAGCTTTTGGCCCTTTTTTAATTTTTTGGCTATAAAGAATAGCCATGGTAAGTTCTGCTAAGTAGTCACCAGTCAAAACATCCAGAGGGCCGCCTTCAACCATTTCTTTTGCCGCAGAAAGTTTATCTCCATAAAATCCACTACAGTTGCCAATTCTTATAAGATTTTCAGACATTTATTACTCTACCTTCATCAAGTCTGCACCATTTTCTACTTGATCACCAACTTTTACGAATACTTCTGTTACAGTTCCTTCTGTGTTGGCTTTGATGGTATGCTCCATTTTCATTGCTTCAAGAATAATTAATGCTTCACCTTGGGATACTCTTGAACCTTTCTTGATATTTATCTTTAAAATCTTTCCAGGCATAGGAGCAGTAAGACTCCCTTCAATTATTAGTTCATTAGGGTCACTAAATTTTGGCAATCTCTTAAAAACGACATCTCCAAACCCATCGTTAAGAGTAATATTATCCTTATTCTCAGTTACCTTTGCGGTAATAAATTTTTCATCGAGTTGAAGTGCAATTCCTTCAGGAGTTAGTTTTATATTCGATGCTGTAGAGGTGGAGATTCTTTCAAAAAGTTTTCTATTAATATGTATTTCTTGATTTTCAGCAGTATATTCATAACAAAATAGTTCCTCTTCATACTCGTACTCAACAAAAGATTTAGGCAGTGTGCCATTAGTCCAATTTCTTGGTAAAAAGGTCAATCTTATATTTTCTTCTTTAGTCTTTTCATGGGTCCATAGAGTTGCAATTTTCATCAATACATCAACATCTTTTTTACCCCTTTCAACAAAGAGTTTTTTGCTTTCACGCTCAATAAAGTCAGATGTTGTTTTTCCTCTCTTAAACGATAAATTTTCTAAACACTTAATTAGAAATTCTTTGTTGGTTCTTATTCCTGCAAGGTGAGTATTTTCAAGTTCTTTTTTTAGCAGAGATGTTGCTTGTTTTCTTGTTTCCCCATAGGCAATGATTTTTGCCAACATTGGGTCAAAGTTGGGAGTTATTACGTCGTTTTTCTTGATGCCAATATCCCATCTTACTGATTTTGAATCTGGGTAAGATAGGGCAGCAATTTGTCCAATTTCTGGCAAGAAATTATTTTTTGGATTTTCTGCATAAAGTCTTACTTCAATAGCAGAGCCATTTTGTTTTATATCTTTTTGTTTGAAGCTAAGCTTTTTCCCTTCAGCAATTTTAATTTGCTCTTTTACTAAATCTACTGAGGTTACAAGTTCTGTAACAGGATGCTCAACCTGAAGTCGTGTGTTTACCTCAAGGAACCAGAATTCATTGGTATCTTCATCGAATAAGTACTCAACAGTGCCTGCAGATTTATATCCAATTTTTGATGCAAGAGTTACTGCTGATTTGGTTATCTCTGATCTTAAAGATGATGTCAGTCTTGGTGATGGCGATTCCTCAATAATTTTTTGATGTCTTCGTTGAATCGAACATTCTCTTTCGTACAAATGAACAACGTTGCCAAAATTATCTCCAAGTATCTGTACTTCAATATGCCTAGATCTTTTAATGTATTTTTCTAGGAATATTCGTTCATCACCAAAACTTGATTTTGCCTCTCTTTTTGCGGCATCTATCGCTTCATCAAGATCTTTTTTATTTTCAACGATCCTCATTCCTTTTCCACCACCGCCAGCAGAGGCTTTAACAAGTATTGGAAATCCAATTTTAGTAGCATCTTTAGCATTTGTAGTTTTTAGTAGAGTAGGAATGCCTTCTTTTAGACATAGTTCTTTGGAATTTATCTTATCTCCCATTAATTCAATGGTTTCAGGATCAGGACCTATCCATTTAATTTTTGCCGATATCACTTTTCGACAAAAATCTGCATTTTCCGATAGGAAGCCATACCCTGGATGTATGGCATCGACATTCATTTCTTTGGCTCTTTGTATAATTTGATCTTGGTCAAGATAACCATTTGAAATAAAAACTGCCTCATCCGCACTATGGACGTGAATGCCATCAATATCTGCATCCGAATAAATGGCAACTGAATCTAGGCCAAGCTCTCTTATTGTTTTAATTATTCTTTGAGCAATTTCACCTCTATTGGCAACAAGAATCTTTTGGATCTTCATAACCTAAAGACCCCATATCCATCTGCACCCTTAATGGTACTGTTGTCTATAGCAGATAAACAAAATCCAAGTACATTTCTGGTGTCTCTAGGATCGATAATACCATCGTCAGTAAGCATGCTTGATGCCGATAATGCTAGAGATTCTTGTTCAGCAGCATTTTCAACCAACTCCACCAATTGCTTGTCTAATTTCTCATCAAATTCTTCACCTTTCCTTTTCGCTTTTGCTCTTCTTACAAGAGACATTACTCCAGCAAACTGCTTGGGACCCATGACAGCTATTTTTGCAGTTGGCCATGTAAAAAGAAATCGGTTGTTGTAGGCTTTACCTGACATTGCATAAGTTCCTGCACCATACGATGCTCCAAGGATGAAAGATATATGTGGCACTGTAGAATTAGACACAGTGTTTATGAGCTGAGCTCCTTTTTTTATAATTCCTTGTCGCTCATATTCTTTTCCAACCAAGAATCCTGTAACGTTGTGTAAAAAAACCAATGGTATATTGGTTTGATTGCAAAGCTGAATAAAAGATGCTGATTTTTCTGCTGTTTCGGGATAAATTGGACCATTATTGCCAAGAATACCTACTGGATAGCCAAAAACATTTGCCCAGCCACAAACCATTGATGAGCCATAGAGAGGTTTGAATTCTTCAAATTGTGAACCATCAACAAATCTCATTATGACCTCTCTTATATCTACTTGGGACTTAAGGTCTTCACTAAATAACCCCAACAATCCATCGGAATCATATAAAGGGTCATTAAATTTGGTTAATGCAAAGTTACTTCTTTTGACAATGTTAAGGTGGCTAACAACATTTCTACATATCCTTAAGGCATCCATCTCATCTTCAGCTAGATAATCAGAAAAGCCAGAGACTTCCGAATGCATTTTAGCTCCACCTAAAGTTTCATCATCTGATATTTCACCTGTTGCCATCTGTACTAGGGGAGGGCCTGCAAGAAATGCCTTTGATTTGTTCTTAATAAAAATATTGTAGTCAGACATACCAGGTTGATATGCTCCCCCAGCTGTGCTTGAGCCAAAAACTATAGAAACTACAGGGATTTTTAATTTTGATAATTCAGTCATTTCATAGAAGGTTCGTCCTGAGGAGGCAAAATGAAAATTATCCAGCTGTCGTGCTTTATTATTTGATGTGTCTTGCCTTCCTCTAAGATCAGCACCAGCGGATTCAACTAAGTTGATGAATGGCAATCTATTTTCACGAGCCACCTCGATGCATCTCATCCATTTTTCCCATACATAGACGCTCATTGCTCCACCTAAAACAGATGGATCGTTTGCAAAGATCACACATTCCTTTCCTGCTACAACACCTATCCCACCGACACAGCCTCCGCCAACCGTATAAGAGGTACCCCAAGCTGCATATGGAGATAACTCTAAGAAAGGAGCATCTTGATCAAGTAGGTTTTTAACCCGATCCCGTACAGGCATTTTGCCCTTAGCAGCCAGCCTATCAAGATGGTATTGCCCACCACCCATCTCTACCTCTTTAAGCAATGAGTTAAGGTAGTTAATTTTATCTAGCATCATATCTTTATTTTTTATAAAGATATCTGACGAGGTATCTAGATTAGTTTTTAATATTGGTGCGATATTTTTGTACATTTAGACCCTTTTAAAAAATATTATAAAATAAAATTTAAAAATAATAAAATCTAACTTCGCATAATATAGCTATGCTTCGAATTTAAAGCTAATTGATGTTTGATACGCTTTTCTTTGAAAAAGATTATCACTCCATCTTGTGATATTTGGTTTCATCGCTTGATGTATTCCTAATCTTTTTGCTAGGTGAATTGCATAACTCACACAAATGTCTGCAATAGAAAATCGATCGGAGCATAAGTAATCTTTGCCTTCTAGTTCAGACTCAAGCAATTTTAATCTTGAAACAAACCACCTGCTGTAACCCTCAATTGCTTCATCGGCAACCCCAGGCTCCATAAGTTTATATCTCATAACAACTGTCTGTGGGAAAGTGAGAGTAGCATCCGAGTGATATAACCAGTTTAGATAGTTTGGATAATCTGTCTCCGATGAGTCAATCAGTAAATCTGTCGGCCCATATCTTTCTGCAATGTACTGACACATCGCAACTGATTCAGTCATTCTTACATCACCATCCACAAGATATGGAACGGTCCCAAGCATATTTATTTCTAGAAATTCTTTATGAAATACTCTTGGAGGGAAGGGCATCATTTCTAATTCATATTCAATGCCAAGCTCCTCTGCAACCCAGATTGGTCTAATAGATCTTGCTCCTTCGGTGCCGTAAATTTTTAACATACGATTCTGGCCTCTCTCAAATGTAATGAATTCAATTTCGTAAAGCAATAGTATTTTTTATCTGAACCAAGGACTTTTTTTGTATTTTGTTTTATCTTTAATTAGTTAATTCATAAAGGAGGAATATGAAAAAATTAACTCAATTACTATTTTCTATAAGCCTGCTATTGCTTTTAGCTGCTTGTGGAGCGGAGGCATCGTCAGGCAAGCAGTCTGATGCAAATAAAGCTAAAATTCAGGCTGTATATGATGCTTGGAGCAATGGTACCAAGGAAGAATGGATAGAGGCATACCACAGCATACTTGCTGATGATTATGTTAGATGGAATGGTAGATATGTCGGTCTAGGTTTTCAAATTGACCAGGAAAATCTTACAGTCATTGAAGCAATGAGATCTCCAGCCAAGGAAAACTTTAAACCTGGAGATAAATTTATTTCAGTTAATGGTATAGAGGCAACGGTTGAAAATGTAGAAGATCTACCTTTTCAAGGCGCAATAGGTGGTGAAGTAAATATTGTTCTTGAACGTGATGGCGAGGAGCTTTCAATGACTCTAGTAAGAGCAGCACAAGAACAAACTGCCACTAAAGAACAGGTTTTAGCAAATCAAGAAGGCTGGGAAGGATATGACAATCGCCCCTCTATAAAAACATTTAGACCTTTGATTGCTGAAGACAATGTGGTTTATGCAGCATTTGAACTATCTGGAACCAACGGTGAAGGTGCAGAAGTTAATTGGTGGAATGTTGAAAGATTTGTTTTCAATGAAGATGGAGAACTAGTAGGTCACGGCGATCTTTCTGAAGAACTTTTTCTTTGGCAACAAAATGGTTACTACTTAACTAATGAATAGTTAATAAAGACCTTTAACTTTTAA
Source organism: Gammaproteobacteria bacterium (assembly GCA_038147295.1). Lineage (GTDB taxonomy): Bacteria > Pseudomonadota > Gammaproteobacteria > Magnimaribacterales > TMED112 > TMED112. Next base: position 30,865 of record JAYQTH010000001.1, on the reverse strand, counting down.
CGAGCTCTCAGATATTTCATATGTTTGGGAGCTTTTTTCTCCGATCATTCTTCCCAGATTGTTAACACCTTTAAAAACATAAGTCTCATTATTTTCTAGTTCCACTTCATGGTTGAGGTGCACGCAGTATTCATTCCACTCTCGATACCAGTCAGGAGAAGGATCATCAACAATATCTCTTAGTAAATTTTTAATTAATTCGGATATAAACTTTTCTTTCAATTGATAATTGTCAATATTTAGGTCACCCCAGTGCCCCTCCTTAGGTACTATTGAAAAGTTTATACCTATGCCAATCACTAAAATAAATTTTTCTTCGACATTCTCTGCTTCGACCAATATGCCCCCAACCTTTTTTGATTCAAAGATAAGATCGTTGGGCCATTTTAGTTTGACAGGCCTTCTAAGAGATTTAGAAATAGTCTTAGCTACAGTAAGTCCCGCCTTCACACTCAAGCCATCAATTAATCTTGAGCTGGTAAAACCAAAAGAAAAAGACACATTACCTTTGGGGCTTGCCCAAGCTTTATTACTTCTTCCTCTGCCTTGGGTTTGTTTGTCTGCAGTTATAACGGTTATTGTAGAGCTTTTCTTGTGCTCCTCTTTGCATACATCATTGGTTGAGGTTACTTCTTCGTAATGAATTCTATTGAATTCACTGGGCATTTTTGTCTTTCAATAAGTAAGGAATGTATAAAAGGAAAGTGATTGCATAAGCTGCTGGAATTAAGCCAAGCAAATGATAAGGTTTCCCAGGAAGCGGATCTGGGAAAAAGTTCATTAGATTATCTCCATACGGTTTCTCAACAACAAACCAATAATTTGTTCCGAAATAAATATTGAATAAATAGACTAAGGGTAAAAATATAAAAGTGGTCATTACCATCAGATAGAAATAGTCGTTCAAATAGGGTCTTTCATTCATTTGAAATATTGCAGTAAATACTCCCATCAAAATTAAAGAGTGTCCCCACATCGTATCCAAATATTCCAGCGCAGGAAATCCTAAAACAATGTCAGGTGTTAAGATTGACATGCCTCCACCTGCAAGACCCCAAAAGAATGCAAAAATAAATAGAGGCCTATATTTAGTTATTAAGTAAAAAGCTATGCACCAAGACGAGAAGCCACACATATGAATAGGCATAGCATCCCACCAGTCAAAACCTCGTTCGGTTATTTTAAAAAAAGGATTGGTAGTTTCATGGATCAAAATGATTATGGCGAGTAGGTATCTAAAATAAACCTTGATTTTCTCCGAAGCATTTCTAAAAGCAAAGGGCAGGTAAACGGCAGTACTTATAAAAAATACTACATTTAATAAGTGCCAAGGATCTAGTAATGAAAATGGTTCAGGTGTCATTTGATTTCCTCTTTTATCATATCAGATGCCTTCTCAGCTATCATTATTGTAGGCGCATTTGTATTGCCACCAACAAGAGTTGGCATAATTGATGCATCTACTACTCTAAGATTCTTTACTCCTTTGACACGAAGCTTGTCATCTACAACTGACATTTCATCATGCCCCATTTTACAGGTGCCCACAGGATGATAAATTGTATCTGCTCTTGTTCGAATAGCTGATTCAATGGCTTTATCATCATTAATGTTTATTGGATATCTGATGTTTTGGTATTGCGCCAAGGGTTCGGAATTCATAATTTCCATCATTATCTTATAGCCTTTTACCATCGTTGCGATATCTTCTCGATTGGACAGATAGTTTGGATCAATCAATGGATCGTCATCTGGATTCTTGGATGCAATTTTTACAGTTCCGATAGATTTTGGTCTCAGTAAGCACATATGACAACTGAAACCATTGCCCCATATTTCAGCGCGACCATGATCTTCAACCATTCCAACAACAAAGTGAAGCTGAATATCTGGTATTTCTAAGTGTTTTTCAGTTTTTAGAAAAGCCCCTCCTTCTGCAAGAGGGGAAGTAAACATGCCAGTGTTGTTGAAAAAAAGTTTGAGTAATTCTAATGGGGCTCTAAGAGTAAACTTCCCAGATCTAAAAGGTGCTCCCATTAAATCCCAACTATCTACACGATGTGAGGTTATATAATCCAAGTGATCTTGCAGGTTTTCTCCAACACCTTTAAGATCAACAACACAATCAATTTCTTTTGAGTTTAAATAGCTTTGATCACCAATACCCGAGCGAAGAAGTATAGTTGGTGAGCCGTATGCTCCACCACTTAAGATAATTTCTTTATTGGCATTTATCTCAAACGATGATCCTTTCTTTATGCAGGAAACTGAGCGTGCAACCAAGTTTTCAAAATTTACTTTATCAACTGTTGTTTCTGTTAGGATTGAAAGGTTTTTTCTTTTTTTTGCTTCTGTTAAGAAAGCAACTGCTGCACTGCATCTTCTTCCATTTTTTTGAGTAACCTGATAAATTCCTACGCCTTCCTGCTCTTCACCGTTAAAGTCATCATTTTCTTTATATAGTTTGGAGCCTGCTTCAACAAAAGATCTAGTGAAGGGATTGTCATGTTGAAGTCCGGCAACGTTCAATGGACCGTTTTGTCCGTGCAGATGGTTAGTGAAAACCTCATTATTTTCAGACTTTTTAAAATATGGTAAAACATCGTCATAGCTCCACCCTTGGTTGCCAAGATTAGACCAATGATCGTAATCCCATTTATGACCACGAACGTAAAGCATACCGTTTATAGAGCTCGACCCACCAAGTGTTTTCCCCCGTGGTTGAAAACCTTTCCTGTGTTCTTGGATATCTTGAGGTATTTGGTACGTTCCACCCAAGTTATCACTGACTCTCGCCGAACCTTCTTTTATGGTTACAGTTGAAAATTCTTTTTGAGGCACAGTATCGTACTGATAAGCAAATTCCGATTCTCCCTTCTCATTGACGAGAAAAGCATACATTGCAGGGATATGGATTAATGGCGATTTATCAGGAGGCCCAGTTTCAATTAAGCACACAGATACATCTGGGTTTTCAGTTAACCTGCTTGCCAATACGCAGCCAGCTGAACCACCACCAACAATAATGTAATCGTAAGTCATTAAGCTTTTTTAAATTTATCCCAAAACAAAAATGGTAGATAAGTTATGAAGAAAACTATTAGAGCTAATGGCGCGACGCCTAACATATGAAATGGTGGGTCTGGCATTAAATCCATTAGAGATTCACCATCTGGTCTTTCCATCAGGTACCAATAATTTGCTTCACCGCCAATTAGAAAATTTATGCCATACATGGGAATCAGTAAAACAATTGTTATTAATGCCATTTTGAGAAAATTTTTAAGTTGTGGTCGATATTTCAAAACAGCTAAGGCAAAAAATATTCCCAACAATATTTGGCCATGACCATAAAAGAACATAAAGTACTCGATGTCAGGCCATGCATAATCAAGATCTGGGGTGAGTATGGCCATAGTAGCTCCGCCTATTCCCCAATAGAAAGGAAGCTCAAAAAACATTTGATTCCTCTCTCTGCTTAGTAAAAAAATACCGATCAAAACAGCACTAAAGTTGCACATATGAAGAGGTAGGTACTCTTCCCAGGGTTTATCAAATCCGAAAATGTAAATGAATGGTTTAGTTGCTTCAAAAACTAAAAGAGAAAGCCCAATTATTTTAGTTAATATTGATTGTGAGCTGTTGTTAGCAAAATTAGCAGCGACACAAATTGCGATAATTATTATAGTTGACCATATTAAAGTTTGTGTATGCTGGTCACCAAAAAGTATAAATGGTTCCATATTCTCTCCCTTGAATGTACTAATTAAAATAATACAACTTGAGTCGTTATAAGCAAAATATTATTCAGGGGGAAATTGTTTAAGGGTACTTGATTGAACAACCGTAAGGCCTAGTATTTTTATCGACAATTTCCTTATTGTCAGCAATGCTATTCATTGCTAAACGTACGTAATTTTTGGCCAATGAAAGATCGGTATTAAATAATGCTCCAGTCATTCCCAGATCATCAATTGCTCCATCATATCTCAAGATCTCGTTGCTATCGATAATGTACATATGAGGGGTTGTTTTTGCACTGTACTTTTTTCCCACCTCTCCGTCTGTATCAAAAAGCACATGTGTCGGCGAAGCATTTCTGTCTGCAGTAAGCCTTATAGATTCTTGATTGGTTACATACCCCTGTTTATTTGGTGCTGAAGAGATAATGGAGAGCCATACAACCTCATTTGCAGTATATTCTTTTTGCAATGATTGCATGTTTTCTGTTTCATAATGTCTTTTTACAAAAGGGCATTCATGATTTGTCCATTCTAGAATGACAGTTTTACCAGAAAAATCACTTAATGAAATCAATTCACCATATTCATTCTTTAATGTAAATTCTGGTGCAGTATTATCAATCTTTGCAGAACCAAATAGAACTAAATTTAGTAAAAAAACGAATAATATCTTAAATTTCATCAATCATCCTGAGCAAGTAGCTCTCAGTTAATACTTCATTTAAAAGTATAGGCTCATTTAGCTTTGGGTGCCACAAGACATAGGTAGGCACACCTGATCTTTGATATTTTTGTAGTTCTTTAAATATGGATTCATCTCTGTTCGTCCAATCAGCTTTTAAGTAAGTAATTCCCTTGATCCTAAATTTTTCTTCAACTGCATTTGTGAAAGCAATTGCTTCATTGACTTGGCAAGTTATGCACCACGCAGCAGTAAAATTTATGAAATATGGGCTGTCTGATAATCTTAATTCTTGTTCGTATTCAGTTGTCCATGTGTTTACAGAGTCTGTCTGCAATTCTTTTTTTTCTAGATCCCAATCAAAAATTGTTAAACATCCAGCAAGAAGTAGAAAAACCACCCCAAACTTAAAAGCTATATTCATTGTTTGGGATATAACCCAAACAATTAATCCCCCAACAAACCATGCGATAAGCACAACAATAAGAGAGTCAGCGCTAATTTGTAAAGACAGTACCCACAATAACCAAAGGGCTGCACCAATCATCATAAAACCGAATAATTGTTTAAGCTGCTCCATCCAAATGCCTGGTTTTGGTAAGTACTTAATCAAATCAGGCTTGATAGCGAATAGAAAGTATGGGGCAGCGAAACCTATCGCCAGTGAGAAGAAAATGCTTAAAGAAATAATATCAGGTTGCACCAATGCAAAGCCTAAAGCTGCCCCCATGAAAGGTGCTGTACATGGAGATGCCACTATCACAGAAAGTGCCCCAGTAAAAAACGACCCCACTAATCCTTGGGACTTATTATTATTCTCAAGCTTTGAAAGCGATGACCCCAGCGAAATATTTCCAAGCAGTATCAGCCCAACTAAAAAAATTAAAATACTTAACGAGGAAACAACAGTTGGTGATTGCAACTGGTAACCCCATCCAATTAATTCACCAGAATTTTTTAACACTAAAAGTGTTACAGCAATACCCATAAAAGTTAGCACTACACCCAATACGTAAACTAAGGCATTTATAGCCACAGATGTATTGGATTTTTCAGCACTTTTAACTAATGAGAATGCTTTTAGTGCCACTACTGGCAATACGCAGGGCATCAAATTGAGAATCAAGCCACCTAGAAAGGCAAAAACTATGGCCATAATGAGGCTTAACTCATTAGCTGAATTATTTTCTGCAAAGGGTACGTCAATAGTGTAATAGCTGCCTCCTGCTTTAAGAATGCCTTGAGCAGGACCTGTAAAATCAGGGTAAAGTTTGATATTTAGGGTATTGTTTGTTTGCGCTTGAGGGCTTGAAAAATCAAATTCTTTGTCACTGATTGGGAAATAGTAGCTCTCTTCATCAATGTCATTAAAAGAGAATGCAAGTTTTTGCTGCTCTTTTTTGATTTCTAAATCTGGTGGAGCCCTTAAAGGCAATCTTCCCAACCACTTCGATAACAAGCTCGAATTCTCTGTGACATTTAAAAACTTATTTTTTAAAAGCAAGACCAGTTCTGTCTGCTCAGGAATGCATATTTCATCGCAGACTAAAAACCTTGTTTTAATTGTAATTTCTTTATCTTCAAGATCCTTTAGGTCAATTGTAAAAGGGAAGACCACTTCATCCGTATATCCATAGGTCATTAAAGGCGGGTATGGAATTGTTTCTGGGCCAGGCCAAGAAATATCAGAGATATTGAAAGCATTTCCCTCTGTAAAAATAAATTCAACTGGACCCCCTGAATCACCAGGGTTAATCCAGTATGTATGCCAACCTGGAGTTAGTTTAAATCTATAGCCAAGCTGAACTTCTCCCGGTGTTTCTATGTAATTATTGAAACCAATAATAGAAATTTCAGCATTATCGGTTCTAGCAACCTCAGCATGAATTGCCAAGTTTAAAAGTATTGCCCAAAAAATTCTCATAATGAAAGGGCGACTTTTGTCGCCCAAAGATATTATTTTATATTAATTACTCGAGGTTTTTTATGATCAGGAAGAACCTTTTCTAAATCGATTGTTAGCAATCCATTTTTTGAGGCCGCTCCTATTACCTCAAGATCTTCTGCTAAAGTAAACTTAAGCTTAAAGGATCTTTTGGCTATTCCTCTGTGCACTGTTTCGGTATTGGAATTTGTTTCCTCACCATTGTTGTGCGTGATTGTTAAGATGCCATCGCATAATTCGATATCAACATCTTTTTTATCAATTCCAGCAAGAGCAATCTCTATCTGAAATTTTAATCCATCCTTATAAATATTATATGGTGGGTATGAAGACTGAGACTCATTGGAAATTCGTTCCAGCCTATCTACGAGAGTTTCAAAACCTAATACACGGTTTGAAAACATAGGATCAGTAAAATTTATTAACATAATGTCCTCCTTAAAAGCGACAAGTTAAAAATGTTGACCTCACCTGAGCATCAACGTTAGTAAATCTATTGATATTTCATTTATTTTCAATATTTTTTGTAACTTATGTTAAGTTTAAGTTACATTTATGCTATATTTAGATAAGTAAACGTTACATTATGAGCAAACCGAACAATCATAAATTCTTTATAAATTTTTTAGCCAGACATAGAAGACTAGCAGGGCTAACTCAAGCCGAGCTTGCAAAAGCAGTGCTTGTGTCTCGTAAGAGCATCAATTCAATTGAAAATGGAATCTATATTCCTTCGACATATCTTGCATTAAAAATAGCTATGGTATTAAATTGTGCCGTAGAGGATATTTTTAAGATCCATGATGGAACTTTTCCTCTATTAACATTATCCAAAGAATCATGAAGAAACTAAATTCAATAATCTCAATCCTCGTAATTTTATCTTTTGTAGGCTGTGCTACCGGAGGTTTTCAAGCCGATGTTGTTGCTCGAGATGCAGCAGGCAAGTCCCAGTATGTTCAAACCGGAGTTGTTACTCAGGTTAGATCCGTCGTAATAGAAGGAGACAGAGATGTAGGAGCAACTTCAGGTACAGTTTTAGGCGCAATAGTTGGATCTGGAGCAGCGGGCAGAGCAGCTGGCGGCGATGGAGAAACTTCTGAGCAAATTGGTGCAATAGTTGGTGGTCTTGTAGGTTCTGTAGTTGGCTCCGAAGTTGGCGAATCAATTTCCAGAAAAAAAGGCGTGGAAATAATCATAAAATTGGATAGCAATAACAGAGAGGTAGCTATCGTTCAAGAAGCTTCTGAGGATGAAGTTCAAGAAGTAAAAGCTGGCGACAAAGTAAGAATAATCAGATCCGCTGGCAGATCAAGAGTTGTACCTTATAATTAGTGGGTGCCCGAAACTAGTTTAAGAAATAAAGCTTTAGATTTCCTTGCCAGAAGAGAATACTCTGTCAAAGAATTAAGGAACAAGATATCAAAATACTCTGACAACTCAGAAGAGGTTGGAGATGTCATATCTGAGCTTATTAAAAATAATCTTCTTTCGGATGAAAGGTACGCTCAAGCTGTAATTCAGCAAAAGTACCAAAGCGGCTACGGGCCAAATCATATTGAAATGTATCTTCGAGAGAAGGGCATAGAGCAAGAATTATTTAATTTGCATAGCGATGAATTTGACTGGGTTGAGTCGTGTAAAGATTTAGCAAAAAAAAAATTAAGGTCAAAACTGCCTGAGGGTAAAGAAAAAGAAAAGATTTTAAGATTTTTGTCCTACAGGGGATTCAACTATGAAATAATAAAATCTGCTCTCAATAATTTAGATTAATGGCATTAGCAAATAAATATAGACCTAAAAGTTTTTCAGAAGTAATTGGTCAAGAGACCACAGTAAATGCACTAAGAAACATAATTAAGAATAAAAATTTCCATAATGGCTATATTTTTTCTGGAACCAGAGGGGTTGGGAAAACTACTCTTGGTAGACTATTTGCAAAAGCTCTAAATTGCAAAAACTACGATAGCGAAAAAGGTGAAACATGCAATGTTTGTAGCGTCTGTGAAGAGATCAACTCAAACTCTCATTTAGATTTGATCGAAATAGATGCTGCTTCAAGAACAGGTGTTGACGACATGCGAGACTTATTAGAGTCAGTGCAGTATCGGCCATCGAGTGGTAATTTTAAGATCTATTTGATTGACGAAGTGCATATGTTGTCGATTCAAAGCTTTAATGCTTTGCTAAAAACTCTTGAAGAGCCACCTGCCCATGTAGTTTTTATTTTAGCTACTACCGAGGCACATAAAATTCCAAAAACAATAGTGTCAAGATGTCTGCAATTTAATTTAAAGCTGGTCTCAGATGAGTTGATTTCTCAAAATTTAAAAAGAATATTTGAATCAGAGGGCATTATTTCAGATGACAAGTCTGTCGACCTTTTGGTTGAATTAGCAAAAGGATCGGTAAGAGACTCATTGACAATGGCTGATCAGGCTGCTTCACATTGCGATAATAAGTTATCAGAAAATGAAGTTTCAAAATTACATGGGGTCCTAGATATATCCTCCACTACAAAGTTAATAGAAATGATTCTTTTGAATGAATCAGCTGAAGTGGTGAATGAACTTAAAAGGTACTCAGAGCTTGATGTGAATTATGAGATTTTATTCGATAGGGCTCTAAAGCTTTTTCATGACAAGATCATGGAATCTGTTGTGAATAAAGATTCCAAAGCAGATGAGTTAAACCTTTTTTATCAATTTTTCTGCAATGGGCTTGTTGATGCAAAGCAAACAAGCAGTTTTAGAGATTGCTTTGATATTGCTGCTCTTAGATGTCTGACATTTAACTCAAATGACGCAAGTGAAGTAAAAAAAAAGCATGAAAATGCAACCAGCTTAATTGAACCAGAGCCTGAACCTGAAATATCCCAATCTCAACACGAACACGATGATATTGAGTTAAAAGAGGCAAAAGAACCTCGAAAAAACTTACAAAAGTTGGCATCCAGTAACTGGCTAAATATATTTGATGGACTAGATTTAAGAGGAGCCTCCAGAGCATTTTTTGCAAACATGCAATTAGACAATGTTGACGGGTCCAAGTTAACTTTTAAAGGTTCAGAAACTTTTGTAACTGGGATTAACGAAAGCAATATTAACGATTTAGTTGAGGCATTGCGTAAAGCAGGATATCCAAAATATGACATTGCAATTATTGAAGCAAAAGAGGCACAGGTTACACCCTCGTCCAAGTGGCAAGAAGCTAGAAATAAAGAATTGGATGATTTTAAAGAAGAAATATTAAAAAGTGATTTGGTGCAAAACTTAAATAACAAATATGGTGCAAACATAAATAGAGAAAACTTATCGATTAAAGATCATGAAGAGTGAAGAGGGCTTATTGTTTGAACTAATTTCTGCATTTAAAGTTTTGCCTGGTGTAGGTGAAAAGACTGCGCAAAGAATGGCGTTCCATCTTTTAGAAAAGAACAGAGAAGGTGCAAAAAAATTAGCAGCAACAATTTCTAGAGCTATTGTAGATATACACAATTGTGAGATTTGCAGAGATCTTACCGAAAATAGAGTCTGCAGAATTTGCTCGAGCAATAAAAGAGACCAAGAAGCTATTTGTGTGGTAGAAAATCCAAGTGATGTGATAGCAATTGAAAAATCTGGCAGCTATCAAGGCAGGTATTTTGTCTTAATGGGTAGATTATCACCTATTGATGGAATTGGGCCAGATCAGCTTGGCATACCTAAGCTTTTAGAAACTATTGCAAGTAGCAAAATAAAGGAAATCATTTTAGCTACTAGCCCGACTGTTGAAGGAGATGCCACCTCTTTTTACATCAAGGATAATATCCAAGATCATGAAATTACTGTTACCAGGATAGCGTATGGAGTTCCAATGGGAGGAGAATTGGAGTATGTTGATAACACAACTTTGGGAAGAGCAATTTCTGGTAGAAGAGAAATAGAATAATGAGCATTAAATCTGATATTTGGATCAAGGAGCAATCATTAAAGAACGATCTCATCCATCCATTTCAGGAAAACCAAGTCAGAGAGGTTGATGGAGAAAAAATTATTTCATACGGTGTTTCTAGCTATGGCTATGATGTGAGATGCGCAGATGAATTCAAAATTTTTACCAATACTTTTTCATCAGTTGTTGATCCAAAAAAATTTGATCCTAAAAGTTTTGTCGATATCAAATCAAATGAATGTATTATTCCGCCAAACTCCTTTGCTTTGGCTAGAACAATAGAATATTTTAAAATACCACGTTCAGTTCTAACTCTCTGTCTAGGAAAATCAACATATGCAAGATGTGGAATCATTGTAAATGTAACTCCACTTGAGCCTGAATGGGAGGGGCACGTCACATTAGAATTTTCAAATACAACCAACTTACCAGCAAAAATATATGCAAACGAAGGTGTTGCCCAGATGATATTTTTTGAATCAGATCAGGTTTGTGAGACAAGCTACAAGGATCGAGGTGGCAAGTATCAAGGGCAGACAGGCGTTACTCTTCCAAAAACTTAGGCCTCTTATTAATTTTTAAAGTATTAATTTTTCCATTTTTCAGCTCCACTAGGCTTTTAATGACAAAATAATCAAGCTCAGGTGCCAGATAGTAAATAATTTTGCTAGCTGTATCTGCAGTTGCAGAGACTTTTATACAATTAAATTCGCCAAAGCTTGTTTTAATTGTTTCCCTGCCTTCAACTGCATAAGTTCTAGTGACGACATTTCCTTTATCATTATCAATGACATCAAAACTAAATTTGGCTATGTTATTTTTAATATTGAGCCTCATTTGTAAGTCGCTACCAAGTTGATCAAGAATCTTATTTTGCTTAGTGATATTGAATTCTAACTCTTCTGAAACAACGCCCATGTCCGAGAAGTTCACTGCAAAAAAACTTGGATTTACACCTGGTATATTATTTTTAACTTCTGTTCTTATAGAGGTAACTTCTGAACCTGATATATTTAATTTTGATTTTTGTGAGTATTCAAATATCAACAAGGGTCGTAACTTAAAACTCGATTGTGCTGTGCTGCCATCAACTATAAACTTTCTGGTCATCTTAAAATCACCAAACTCGTGATGAGAGAAGGTAAACTCTGCTTCAAAGCTCTTAAAAGCATTTCCACCCAGTGAGAAGCCAAGTAAAAGTAAAAAAATTATTTTCATGTTATTAGTGTGCCAATCGTTTCTGGATAAATTTTATTTTCCAGCGACTTTACCCTTTCTATTAGACTTTCAATTGATTCATTGGGTTCAATTTCAATGCGTTCTTGTCGAATTATTGGGCCTGCATCTAACTCCTCCGTAACGTAGTGGATTGTTGTACCGTGATATTTATCTTTATTCTCTAATGCTCTTTTATGTGTATCAAGACCAGGATATTTTGGCAATAAAGATGGATGTATGTTAATTATTTGGCCTTCCCAATTCTGCACGAAAAATTTAGATAAAATTCTCATATACCCCGCCAAAATTATGTAATCAAAATCTTGAGCTTCTAAGTAATCGCTTATTTTTTTATCATATTCATTTCTATCATCGAAATTTTTGCTATTGAGAACATAGCACGCAATATTATGGTCTTCAGATATTTTTATACCTGCCGCATCAGGGTTATTGCAAAACGATCCCGTTACTTTATAGCCATACGTTTTTTGTTGATGAATGATTGATTCAAGATTGGATCCTGTACCAGAAAAAAAGACAATTATTTTCACTTCAATATAAACTTTTTCTCAGAGGGATCTGTAATGGCCCCAATTTCAATGTAGTCATTTTCTTGGGCTAGCAGAGTATCGGTCTCTTCACTATTAAGAATTAAGCAAAAACCAATGCCGCAATTAAATACATTAAACATTTCAGTATCTGAGATATTGCCAAGCGATTGTATTTTTTGAAAGATTGGCGGTAATTCCCAGCTCTTGCTATCAATTTCTAAACTATTTCGAGTTGGGACTCTGCTTAGGTTTTCATCCAGACCACCACCGGTAATATGTGCCATGCCTTTAATATTGTATTTGGATAATAAGTCCAAAATCTCTCTGACATAAATTCTTGTTGGGGTTAACAATTCCGATATTAATTCCTGTGAAGGTTCAGTAGTCTCTAAAACATTATGAATTAAAGAGTAACCATTGGAGTGAAATCCGCTGGATGGAATTCCGACAATCTTATCACCCGGTTCAATTTGTTTGCCATCCACAATTTTTTCTTTTTCATTGATACCCATTGCGAAGCCAACTAAATCAAAACAATTGGGAGCATAGTGGTTTGGCATTTCTGCAGTTTCACCACCAACCAAGTCGCATTCTGCAAGCCTACAGCCCTCAAGTATCCCTGTAATAATCTCTTTTCCTTTTGATCGTTCAAGCTTCGATACTCCATAGTAATCCAAGAAAGCCAAAGGCCTTGCTCCACTGACAATTAGATCATTTACACACATTGCTACAAGATCTATTCCAATAGATGAAAAGTCTCCCATTTTGACAGCGAGGTTTAACTTTGTTCCCACTCCGTCACATGCAAGGGCATAGACAGGATTTTTAAAAGCAGTTGGCGGTTGGATATATCCAGAAAATCCTCCAATACTGCCCATTGAGTATCTGTGTTTGGTTCTGGATGTTGAGTTTTGAATATCTCTTACAAAGCTCTGACCCTCTTCAATATTTACACCAGAATCTTTATAGTTATGTCCCTTTTTTGTCATAAAATAGTTAATCTTTCTTTATGGATGATATGAGTTTAACAAGGTTTTTAAGAATTGCACTTGCAATATCAGTGCTGAGTTTTAATTGCTTTGGGCAATCGTCAAATAATTTCTTATTAATTTATGAAGATTATGAAAACATAAAAAACATTGAAAACTTAATTCAAAATGTCGATGAAAAGATTTTTACTAAATATGGTGTAAATCTTGATTCAATAGCTGGCTCTACGGACTTGGATGCCCAACGGTTTTTCATCGGCTATCAAGTGAGAGTTTTTGATGATGTTAGGCTTATAGAGCTTAAGTTTAATAAGGAGAAAATCGAGGAATATTTTTTAGAAAATTCAATTCCATTTTTAGCAAATACATCTGATGTGAAAATCTACATCGCAATTAACGATGCTTTTCTTCCGATGAATAATACTCTTGTATACGAGAGTGGAGAGTTTCAAAAAGAACTTGAAGTTACGAAACTCTTGGCCGGACTTAATCAAAATGTCAGAGTCAATTTTGAACTAATAGATAGTTACCCACGAGATGAAGCAGAAGAAAAAAAATTAATTGCAGATCTAGAAAATATGAATATTCCTAACTGGAATCTGTTGATGATTGATCGATTTGATCTAAGTAAGTGGTCTTTTAAATTCCCAAAATCAAATGAAATATTAATTTCTGACTCTATGAGCTTTCAAAATATTCTTTCAAGAAACCTTTTTTATACGCTTGAAAAGAATGTCTCACTCAATAGAAATAGTTATAGTGTCAAGTTTAGCTTTGACGTATCAAAAGAGGACCTAACTGAATTATTAGAAACGTTTTTGACGAGTACAGAAATACTGTCTTTTTATGTGTCTAGTTTGCAGGATAACTACATTGAAATTAAATATGATAGCTATCTGGATGAAGAGGAGATTAATGAAGTTTTAAATCAGAAAGGTTTGGTAGCAACAAAATGAATGATGTGACATCAAAAAATCAATTCTTTTTTGATTTTGGAAGAGATTTTGATGCTAAGTTTGAAAACTTTTTTTTCACTCAAGAAAATAAGATCATTCAGTCAGAAATTTTAAATTTGCTTTCCTCTGAAGATAAGCAAGATATCTTGTTATTTGGAAGTCCTAAATCTGGCAAAACATTTTTACTTAATTCAATCTTAAATGAGGATGCAGCTGCTACAAGATCCTCGATATATGTCGATTGTGCTAAAATTGGCACCAATCAAAATATATTTGATAGGATTTCGTCCAAAACATTAATATGCATTGATAACATTGATCAAAGCGACAGATCTAATCAAGTTGAAATATTTAATTTAATAAACGAGACAAAAGATTCAAATACCAAACTTATCGTATCAACGAATACACATTTATCTGAGCTTGAGGTGTTTGCTGATTTAAAATCCAGATTGCAGCAGATTAAATTCTTTACACTCCACCCAATATCAGACCAAGATGTTAACCGTGCTTTAGAGTTTATAGGCACAAAATTAAATTTAAATTTCAATGATGATATCTACAAATTTCTAGCAACCAGGATAAGAAGAGATTTTTCTACAATGAAAGATACTTTGATAGCGTTAGATAAATTTATGTATGCTGAAAAAAAACAACCGTCTAAAAAGACGGTTGCTGATTTTCTAAAACAATCTAAAAATTAATCTGAATATACACACCCGTAACAATAAATGTGGATATTATCTAGGTAATTTTTCTGCAAGGATTGTTTTGGACTTAAGCCTAAGAAAGATTTAACTATTTCTATTGTATTTGAGATAGCAAAAGCAAAGCCACTAGCAGATGGGGCAGGGGGCTTAACATAATCAACCTTAAATTCTTCAACCTCTGCAAGAGTGGCAGCATATGCTAGGGCATCTTCTAGATTTCCAATTTCATCCACTAGGCCAATTTCAAGTGCTCTTTCTCCAGAGTAGACTCTACCCTTAGCAATCTCTTTCACAACCTCAAGTGGAATATCACGGTCGATTGATGTTTGAGTTGTAAATTTGACGTATACGGAATTTATTCCAGACCTTACTAGGTCTTCAATTTCTACTGGCCAGTCTTGTCTCATCATATCAAAAGCACCCCATTTGGTTGTAGAGTAACCATCAATGCCGATTCCCAACCAATCGTAAATTTTTTCAACAGAAAACAAGGTTCCATAGACCCCAATCGAGCCTGTGATGGTATCATTTTCGGCGTAGATTTTATCCGCTAATGACGAAACCCAGTATCCACCTGAAGCGGCTAGCGATCCCATTGATACAACTACAGGAATACCTTTTTCTTGCGCTTTTTCAATTTCCCAACGAATGTAGTCCGAAGCTACAACTGAGCCTCCAGGTGAATTAACTCTTAAAACAATGGCTTTTGTATCTTCATTTTCATGGGCATCTTTTAGCATCTCTACAATCCCATCAGAGCCTGCTGTCCCTAGCATAACATCGCCACCCATTATGGCTCCTTCTATTGCAACCACTTTGATGACATTATCGGATTTTACTGGTTTGTCTTTTGGTAGTGTTTCAAGATAATCTCTAAAATAGATAGCATTAAGCTCTTCTTCGTCATCTTCAAGAGCTCCAAACTTTTCAATCATTCTTGCATCAAAATCATCATCTTCTTCAATGACATCAACGAGACCCCAGTCAAGAGCAGCAGTCCACTCATCTACCTCCCCGTTAACGAGCTGTTCCCAGGCATCATCGGCAATCCATTGCAGATCAATATCTCTTTGTTCCTGCACAAAGCTTTTAAATTTACCCCAGAGCGGCGTGTAAAACTCAAGATTTACTTTTGCTTCTTCACTCATTGAATCTCTAGTAAATTGTTCTGGACCTGTTTTAAAGTCTCCCGCTGCGAAAATTCGAGGAGTAATTAAAAATTTATTTAAAAAGTTTTTATAGTATTCTCTTGGGCCGCCAAAACCATCTATCATAATAGCTGAATACGTTTGAGAACTTATTTCAGATCCTGCAGAAGCAAGTATGTAACTGATGTCACCCAAGTAGTCACTTCTGACAACAATCTCTTTCCCCGCATCAACTGCTTCTTTTATTTTTTCTGCAATAGCCAAAACGTAAGGTATTTGAATGCCTAGGCCTGAAGGGTCAAATATCATTGCATCAACGTTTTCATCATTTTTAAAATCTTCAAAAAATTTAATCATATCCCGGTACTGATACACTCTTGTACTTTCAGCTCCACCCAGAGATTCCTCTAATGCCTGCTCCCACCATTCGGCTTCAACTTTGCCAGGTTCTTGGTCAACAACGACGCCTGAAGGCTTAAAGACCACAACTTTGCCTTCTGAATCTGGTTTATCTGAGCCTGTCCATAATGGGCTGATGAGGCTATTAAGAATGCCTATTGCCACAAATAAGAAAATACCCGTTGCGAATGTAAATCTAATCGCTTTCCAGAAAAAATCTCTACCTACTGTTATATAAGACCAAACGGTACCCAGGAAGCTGCCTAGTTTTGTAAAAAATTGATTGTTCATAATTCCTCGTTAATTGTTATTGGTAATACTGCAAATTAAAAAAAAAGTTTCATTCAGATGCAAAAAATCAATTGTAAAGCCATAAACAATACATATAAAGTAAAAACTCTATGAAAAAATATCTCATATTGGCTTTATTTCTTTTTTCTTGCGAAAGGCCTGAATTTTTATTTACCGATGGGAAAGGGGCAAAATTTGCAGATTATGAAGATCAAATAATTTTTTTGAATATCTGGGCTGATTGGTGTCCACCCTGCATCATAGAGTTTCCATATTTCAATGAAATCAACGAAGAGCCAAATGTAACCGTAATTGGGTTTCACTTTGATCAATTTGACACCTTACCTAATGAGGAAGTGAATAGGTTGATGAATAAATTTAACGTTGATTTTAAGAATTTATCTACTGATCCAAGGAATTTATGGAGTTTAGATCTTCCAGACAGTGTACCAACAACCTACATCATTAAAAATGGAGAAATACTTGACGCCATAACTTACCCACTAACCCCAGAAAAGCTTAGAGAACTTGTTGCAACTAATTGATCTTTGACTTAATTAAGCCTGTTTTAAGTTTGGTAGAAATTTCATCACCTTTCTTTACTGCTTTAGAATCTCTAATAATATTGCCTTTTTCGTTATAAGTGATTGAGTAACCTCTTTCCAATACATTCTCAGGATTTAAATTATTTAATTGGTCTTTAAAGGAAGCAATTAAGCCTTGCTTGGCATTGAGCTTATTTTTTAACACTCTTAATAGCTCTTTTACACCTTTGGCAATATCTATCCTTAATTGGGCAACTCTTTTACTAGGATTGTTTGAATTTATAGCAGTTGCATAAAAATGAGATTTATCTTTTTTTAGCTGCAGCAATTTTCTCATGGCAAATGACATCTGTTCTGACTTTTGATCAAGTCTTTGATATTGGTCGTGTATTTTTTGTTGCGGCGATCTTAAGAGTTTTTGATTAAGCAAAACCTTTTCCTTGTAGTTTGAGAGCCTTAATTTAAATGTCTTAATTAAATTCGTTGAAGCCCCTTCAAAATAATTTAATAATTGGGAGGCTCCATTGCTTACAATCTCTGCAGCTGCAGTAGGTGTTGCCGCCCTTATATTTGAAACAAAGTCCATTAAAGTGAAATCTGTTTCATGTCCAACGCCACTAACAATTGGGATTTTTATTCCACTGACATACCGACAAAGATCTTCATTATTAAAACTCCATAAATCCTCAATTGACCCACCACCCCGACAAACAATTATGGCGTCGAAGTTTTCTTGATCTTGATATTGCTCAATCAATTCTAAAGATTGTTTAATAGAATTGGCTGAGCCTTCCCCTTGAACTACCGCTGGAAATATCGTTGATTGAATATGTGGGGCTTTACGTCGCAGTGTTGCAATTACATCTTTTACAGCTGCTCCGTGAGGGGAGGTCACTATTGCAACCTTATTAATTAATGCAGGCAATAGATTTTCTGTCTTTGTGTTAAAGAGCCCCTCACTATTAAATTTATTTTTTAGTAGCTCAAACTTTCTCAATAGCTCACCGTAGCCAGCAAGCTCCATTTTATTAACTATCATTTGGTAGCGCCCTGTTTTATGCCAAACAGATAACTTGCCCTGCATGATAACTTGGTCGCCCTCATTTGGTTTGAAGCCAAGGTTGATATTTTGCAATCGAAACATCGAACAATTTAAAACAGATTCTGTATCTTTTACAGAAAAGTACCAATGACCAGATGAACCATATTCTTTAAAGTTTGATATTTCCCCAACCACCCATAAAGGAGGGAATGCTTCATTAATGAAATCATTAACGGTTTTATTTAGTTCAGTAACACTCAGAATTTCTCTTTCGTCAGAATTGGTAGTGCCAGAGTAGTCTTCCATAAAAATTTATTATATTCTATTGTCCACTGCGAGTTTAGCTCAGTTGGTTAGAGCACCTGCCTTACAAGCAGGGGGTCGTAGGTTCGAATCCTACAACTCGCACCATTATTATGGAAGTAGACATATCTTCAATACTAGAATTTCATAAAAAAAATAGTGGCACAGGAAAAATTTTTAATTTTTCATTAATTAAATATGAAAAAGGTAAGTTAGAACTATCTGCTGAATTTCCCGATATGACATTGAATCCTGATGGGTCAGTGCAAGGTGGCATGATGACTTCTATGCTTGATGATGTTACAGCCTTGCTCTTAATAAATGAGCTTGGTGGAATTTATCCTGCTTCCGTCAATCTACATTCTCATCATCACAGACCGTTGTTTAAGGGCAAAGTTACCGCTAAGGCAGAGATAATAAAAATTGGGAAAACTATAGCTACAGTAAAAGGTGAGATATACAACGCCGAAGGTAAGCTAGCAACAACTCTTATGCATACTATTTTTATTCACGAAGCCAGAAGAAGTATGTAAAAAAAAGCCCGCTTGCGCGGGCTTAAAGTTCAGTATAAAAAAAGCTTAGCCTTTTTTAACTCCGGAATCCATCATAGCTGCATACCAGATAACAAGTCCGAATAAGAATTTGTTAACTAAGTCAGCAAGGTTATAGATTGTGTTAAGTGCGTTAGCATCAACACCACCACCTAAGTAACCTAGGAAGTAACCGATTGGGTAGATTGACCAACCAATTGTTACGATCCATTTAATTCCGTTAAAAGCAAAGCTTAGTGCTTCGTTTCCAGCTGCGTCTTTAATTTTTGCAGCTTCACCTGCAAAGACATAATAGATGATATATATCCAAGCAGCCATTGATACAACAAACATTAATGTTGGATCTGCGAAACCTGCTTCACCTAAAAATCCTGTAATCAGCATAACTAATGCAGCTGCTAATAAGTTCCAGAAAACTCCAAGACTTACTGCTACTACAGCTGAAAGGATTAAGTAAAACTCTACAATCTGCATAGGAACAGTAACCAACCAGTCAATATATCTATAGACTGTAGGTGATTCACCTGTTGCTACCCAAACATCTCTCATGTATAGGTAATGCCAGAAAGCGACAAAACATACAAGAGCTGCAACGGTTAAAGATGTCTGCCAAGAAGCTTTAACTGTGCTTCTTTCCATGAAAAAGAATAAAGCACCAGTAGCCATTATGGCAGTTGCAATCCAAAACGATACACCGACATAGTCGACAACACCGTTTGAAACTAAAGAATAATCCATTAGATTTTCCCCCTTATATTAAGTAAATTTACTTTACGGCAATAATTGTACAGACCAAAATGAGAAATTCAACTTTCTTTACAGCATAAAAAAGTTGTAAATATTGTTATTTTGTACCAGAATCTACAACTCGCGGTCCGGTAGTTCAGTTTGGTTAGAATGCCTGCCTGTCACGCAGGAGGTCGAGGGTTCGAGTCCCTTCCGGATCGCCATTGAGATTATGATTGCTGAGATAACACTGCAAACACTTTTAGCTGCAATTGTTGGAGCTATATGGGCAACACCCTTAGTGGTAAGTCCTGCTGCCAGAAACAGCTTGGATAAAGAGGCTCTGAAGTTCTTTCTAAAATCTTATTTTTTCAGATTTAACATTTTTCTGATCTTAATGCTGGCTTTGTATTTGGGCGTGGTTTATTTCTTTATGTTGCCTGAGTATGAGCTTATCTGGAGCGATGCTAAAAATCTTACCATCCTGATTATTCTTGGACTTAATGTCTTAAATATGTTTTTAGGACTTATCATCGATAATACTAAGATTGATAGCACTAGTAACTTTTTTAAATTCATACATGCTTTTAGTGTGGCAATCTTGGCCTCTACCTCATTTGTTGCTCTTTACCTTCTTATCGAAAAGTTTTTAACACTTTGAAAAAAACCAATCTTCCAGCAAAGACATGTCCTGTATGCAATAGAAGTTTTAATTGGCGAAAAAAATGGAGCAGAGATTGGGAAAATGTGATTTACTGTAGTGAAAGGTGCAAAAGATCAAAAAATGGATCTGCTAAATAAAAAATTCTTTTTACCCGTACTGTTTTTTCTTTACATAAGCCTTCTCTTTTTAACTTTAACTGACTATGACGAGGGTGCATTTGCTGCAACATCGCTTCAAATGCTTAGAGAGAGCCAATTTTTTATTCCCTATCTTGGAGATAGTTTAAGGCTTGAAAAACCAATTCTAACTTATTGGATACAGGTAAGTTCGATTTCACTTTTTGGGGCATCGGAATTTGCTTTGAGGTTACCATCGTTGATTGCAGCTTTTTTATGGGCTTATATCTTTGGAAAATTCATTAAGGACAAAATGCCTGATAAAAGTCAAAGCAACTACATCTTCACTTTGCTCACTCTTCCTGGGGTTCTAGTAATGTCGGTGGTGGCAACAGCTGATGCATTTTTAAACCTATTTATATGTTTAGTTATGATAAACATCTACAACTACTCTGATACAAAAAAAGAAAAATTCTTATTGGGAGCTGCACTTTATTTAGGTCTGGGCTTTCTAACAAAAGGTTTTGCAATTCTAGCAATCATTGGGCCAGCATCCTTGCTATATTTTTTGATAATTAAAAAATTAGATCGATTTTTTTCTGCTATCTTTAATGCGAAGGCTTGGATTATCTTTGGGTTAATTGTCGTACCTTGGTTTCTTGTACTGTTTTTGAGAGAAGGGGCTAGCAGTATAGAGTATCTTTTATTGGGCCAATCGTTTGGCAGGTTTTCAGACACCATGGAGAGCCATTCAGGAAGTGTTTTTTACTACCTACTGCTCTTACCATTTTTAGTTTTTCCTTATTTTCTAAATTTCCTTAAAGGATTAAGGAGAAGCTTTGCTGAAAAAAAACCTATCGATCTATTTTGCCTAATGTGGTTCTCGTGGGTACTAGTATTTTTTTCATTTTCCTCAACAAAACTTCCACACTACCTTGTTTATGGTTTAACACCTGTTGTGTATTTTATTGAAAAAAACACAGCTTTATTAAGCAACCGACACTATAGCTTAAATAACTTTCTTGCCCATGCCTTGATGTTGTTATTTTATTTAAGCCTACCGTTTTTATTTGAATATGTTTATAACCTTGATCCTTCTATGGAAGCATCATCTTTGTTTATTAAAGAATTCTCAGGCAACTATCTTTTTATTGGTTCATGTATTCTTGGGCTGCTATTAATTTTCTTTCTTCTTAGAGCTAAATATAAATATGTTAAGGGACTACAATTTATGGCCTTATTTCAAGCATTCCTCCTAACCATTTTTATCATTCCCTCGGCTATAAAAGTAATGCAAGCAGATCTTAAATCTTTAGGTATATATGCAAAAACAAATAACATTAGCTTTGCCGTAAATAGAATAAATAAACCAACCCTATCTTTTTATTCAAGCACAAATTATCTAAGAGATATTGAGGATAGTGAATATTTTATAACCCGAATCGACAAAGTTGATATTCAGAGATATGAGGTTATCCAGAAGAGAGGAAACTATGTTTTGCTAAGGCAGAAGTATGATGAAAACTAGAACAAGAAATTTTTTGCTGGCCTTAACAATTGCACTGATTTCGTTAAAACTATTTCCTGCTCTTGATTTATATGCTCTGAAATCTTTGAATAAATTGTTTTTTGATGAACGAACCTTTGCAGTAATAACTGATATGGGAAATGCTTTTTTTATTACGGCATTTATCATTCCTGCTCTCATTGTTTATTCAAATTTTAATAGCAAGATTAATTCTGTTTCAGCAAGTATTTTGGTAATCCCCAGCTTGGTATTTGGCCTATTTATTCAGTTAGTAAAAAACTTAGTTAACGCCCCAAGACCAGCAGGAGTTGGTGATATTAATATAAATTTTCTTGAACCTGTTTTTCAATCAAATTCATTTCCGAGTGGACATACAGCATCAATTTTTATCGTTTGCCTAATTTGGTTAAAAGTTGCACTCACCAATACTAGAGGATATCAGATGCATTATTTTGTTATTGTGCTTTGTGCATTAGTTGTTTCATTGACCAGGGTAATTGTCGGCGCACATTGGCTATCAGATGTGCTGGCCAGCATTTTATTTGCTTGGTTGTTTACGGAATTATTTTTAAAGCATTTTCTGACAATCAATAAATCAAAGATCGCAGTTTATAGCTCATGGGGAATCATATTGTGTGCTTGGTATGGAGTATTTTTTATGGAGGTATTTGATTATATCTGATGAGCTTTGATCTAGTTTTCTCAATTTGGCTTGCTGAAATTGAAGTATTAGAAACATTTTTTTCTTTTATTTCTGGACGAGTGTTTTCATTTTCTTTGTTTGGCATTTTTGCTCTTTTTATGCTTTATCAGAAGAGATACAAAGACCTTCTTTTTGTTTTTTTAGCACTTATTTTTGGCGACTTGATAGGAGCACAGCTAAAGGATTTAATTCAGGAGCCAAGACCTTGTTTTGGAAATTTTGAAGTATTTTCACAGCTTAACATTATTGAACAACCATGTGGTTCAAGATTAACTGGAATGCCCTCCAATCATGCACTTAATTTCTTTCTTTTTGCCACAGTGTTTTACTTATTGACGCGACAAAAAGTATTAACCACAGCCTTGTTCTTTATTGCATCTGCAGTGGCACTATCAAGAGTTTTTTTAATCAAGCATTTATTAAGCCAAGTGATCATTGGGGCAGCTTTAGGTATAATCCTCGGCATAACTTTCTATAATATTTACAAGAGAATAAGATGACACAAAGTTTAGATATTTCAATTATTTCACCAATTTACAATGAAGTAGAAAATATTGATCCCTTTATTAAGTCGGTTGAAGAAACAATGTCAGCACAGAATTGGTCTTGGGAACTAATACTCATTGATGATGGGAGTGATGATGGCTCTCTTGAAAAACTTAAATCCATCAGCAAAGAAAAAATAAATATAAGAGTATTGGCGCTTTCTAAAAACTTTGGGCAAACGCCTGCAATTCAAGCTGGTTTTGATAATGCTTATGGCAAGTACTATGTAACACTCGATAGTGATTTGCAAAATGACCCCAAGGATATTCCCTTAATCATTAATAAACTTATTCAAGAAGATTTGGATCTGGTTGTGGGATGGAGGAAGCAAAGAAAAGATAATTTCTTTATGCGAAATTTGCCTTCAATGATTGCAAACAACCTAATAGGAATGATCACCAAAGTTAAGTTAAATGATTATGGATGCAGCTTAAAAGCGTATAACTCTGAAATACTTAAAGAGGTTAAGCTTTATGGAGAAATGCACAGATTTATTCCAGCCTGGATGGCCACAAAAATACCACCTCATAAAATAGATGAAGTTGAAGTAAGACATCATCCCAGAATTGCAGGAGAGTCAAAATATGGTATCTCTCGAACTTTTCGCGTGTTCTTAGACCTTATCTCAGTATACTTTTTTATGAGATTTTTCAGCAGACCTGGTCATTTCTTTGGTTTAATTGGTTTGGTCTTGAGTTTTTTTGGACTGCTTATCTTAGGTTATTTGGTGTCACTAAAATTGTTTTATGGGTTGGATATTGGTGACAGACCTCTCTTAATAGCTGGTACAATTTTACTGGTTGTTGGTGTGCAATTTATTAGTCTTGGTGTCATAGGAGAGATCTTGAGTCGAACCTACTTTGCATCAAGTAAAGAAAAGTCATATTTCATTAGATGGGATTCCAATAATAATAAATGAAAATTGCAGTCATAGGGTCTGGCAAGTTTGGCAGAGTTCTCGCTCAAATTTTGGGTGAAAATGGCCATGAAGTGATTATTTACTCAAGAAGGCAAGCTGAAGTTAATTCGATTAATAAATACAAGAAGAGTAGCTCAGGCTTTAAGTTTAATAATACAAGCGATATCTGGGCAACCAACGAAGTAGCAGATTTAAGTTCAGCAGTTTACATTTTAATTTCAGTATCTAGTAAAGATTTCAGGGAAGTGATGGGTTCTGTAGTGCCTGGAATGTCTTCTCAAGTATTTGTAAGTTGTGTCAAGGGTTTTGAAGAGAGCACAGGCAAATTGATGACTGAGATTCTTAATTCTGATTTTGGTGTTTCTGAGGATAGATTGGTGGTCTTAAGTGGCCCAAATCTATCAAAAGAGTTAAGTAATTTTGAGTTAACCGGTACAGTCTTGGCAGGAAAAAATAATGACATTTTGCATGAGCTTGCTGCAGTCTTAAAAAACAACTATTTCATACCTTATTTAAATAACGACATGAATGGAGTTGAAATGGGTGGAGCTTTAAAAAATATCTATGCAATAGTGTCTGGCTATTTTCATGAAAAAGGCGTTGGTGATAATACAATCGGACTGCTCTTAACAAAATGTTTAGAAGAAATGAGGTTATTTAGCCAAGCAAAAGGAGCAAACTCTTCAACATTCTTGGGCCTGTCAGGAGTCGGAGATTTCTTTTCAACTGCTTTATCAAAAGATTCAAGAAACTATAGGTTTGGTGCTTTGCTAGCCAAAAATTTCTCTGTTGAAGAAGCATTAAAAGAAGTAAATGATACAGTTGAAGGCTATCAAACCTCTTTGATTGTTTTTGAAGAAGCTAAAAAGATTAATCTTAATTTACAAATTCTTAATTTCCTCATCTCAGTTTATGAATCCCCAAAAAGTCTTGAGGAAGCCAAAGAAATATTTAGAAGCAAGTTAATCGAAGAAGATATCAAGCTTAAAGGCTAGATTGAATAGTCTTCATCCCCTAAGTCTGAAGAAAGCTCGTAGTCAAAACCGGTAGAAGTTTTGATATTCGTTCTAGAGATATCCAAATCTGTCAAATCCAGGACATCTTTATCAAACTCATAGATTGGTTCGATTTCATTATTGATGGCTGCTAATTTATTTTTTGCTCTGGATTCTAAGGTTTTTTCTTGTAGTTCTTGCCATTTGTTAAGCTCAGAACTGCTATATCTTTGATTAATAAGATCTAATGTGAGGTCTTTTGAAATTAGAGCAGATGTAGCATTGTTGCCGCCAAAACCTTTTGAATTTAAGAACACAATATCTTTTTTATCTTCAAATTCTCTATCCTCTAGGAAATAATCTAGATTTTCAGTGAATACATCATCTGCAAGTTTTGGAATTGTGCATATCCCTGAAAGTTTTTGGCTTTCCAAGGCACCTAAAGCTGACCATATCTGGTCCATACCTGCAGTTCCCATAGTATGCCCTAACTTTGATTTTACTGAAGTTACAGGCATGTTGCTTACCTGAAATTCTTTGGCAAAAGTCGACATGATATGTGATTCAGTAATCCTATTTAGTGGGGTTCCTGTACCATGTGCAATAAAACAAGATTGGTTTTGAAGCACTTTTTCGCCAAAAACTTTCTCAATATCTTTAAAAGTTTTGCCAACTGAAAAGTAATTACCTGCTCCAGGACCTGAAATTGATTTTTTATTACCATCGGCATTGATATTTACATTTAAGAACGCTCCTCTAATATTGGCACCGGTTTCTAATGCTAATCTGTCACTCATTAAGATAGCAAAGCCTGCTGATTCTCCACAAACCATTCCCATATTATCTCCAAATGGCCGACAGAAATTTTTATAGTTAAGATCTTCTCCTTCACCCAATAGCGCTTGTAGGTTTTTCATCCTTTCATCAGTTGCCATAGCTCCCATTGCACTAAATCCTATGTATGCTGGTGGTCCTAGGATAGCCTCTGCAGCACCAACAATAACCAACTCACTCTTTCCGCTTTTTATTAGCTCTACTCCAGCATTTAGGTTGTACAAAGAGGTAGCACATGCCCCTATAAAGTGACCAGTTATTCCAAGACTTCCTGTAACGTAAGCATTTATAAAATCTGCTGTCATTTCAGGTAGAGTAAAAGAGATATGCTTAGACGTTGCTCTTTGTCCTAAAGGATGAGACGCGAAGAGACCATCCCCTGAGTGCCTGTCCATATTCATAACAGCACAGCCAGCAAAACACCCAACTTTATCTCGGCCATAGGTGTCAATGTTTTTCTTTAGATCCAGACCAGTATCAGAAATTGCATCAGCGATTCCTAGAATAGACATTCCTAACGCTTTGGGGTGTTGTCTGGAAGCATAGTGCTTAACAGGGTCAAGTTGAAAAGGTAGCTGGGCACATGCATTTGCTGGCATCTCATAGTCATATGTCCAAAAGGTTTCCCTAAAAAACTTGTAATCAAGTTGTCTCATAAGGGTATTGTTTAAAACCTCCTCCTCTTTGCTTTTAACAAATTGATTAATTTCAGAACTATCTAGCGTTTCATCAATGAGGCCACACAGAGACAGTACAGATTTGAGATAATTTATTTTTTCTTGTTCTGACTGAAAGTCATAAGTCATCCTTGAGTAACTTAGGTTGTGTGATGCTCTGCCAGCAGGAGTGATGCCTCCAAAGCCAACCAGACATGGAATGGGTTTATTGCTCACTACAGTTTTTCTCCATTGCATTTACTGTGTTTAATATCAAAGTATTTATTGTCATTGGACCAACCCCTCCAGGGACTGGTGTATAAGCTGAAACTATATCTTCTATACCTTCCATGTCAACATCTCCACATTTCTCAGAGGGATGATACCCTGCATCCACTAACACAGAATTTTTCTTCAGCATTTTACAGTTAATGAATTTAGGAATCCCCACTGCAGCGACTACAATTTCGGCATCGCAAATTAACTTTTCCAAATTTTTCGTTTTTGAATGTGCAGTAATTACAGTAGCATCGGCATTGAGTAATAAAGCAGACATTGGTTTTCCTAAAATCTGACTTCTACCGATTACAAGGGCAAGCTTCCCACTACAATCGATTTGGAAATTTTTTAATAAACGCATTATCCCAAATGGCGTACAGGATTTAAAAGCTTCAAGTCCCATTGCCATATTTCCATAGCCATTGGTAGAAACTCCATCTACATCCTTGTGCAAGGCTATTGCATTAAAGCATTTTTGTTCATCGATATGTTTAGGAGCAGGGTGTTGTAAAAGTATGCCATCGACTGAACTATCTTGATTTAAAGCTTCAATAAGCTCTAATAGTTCGTCCGTTGTTGACTGTTCTGGAACATGATGTGTAATTGTTTTGACTCCGAGAGATTTGCATGCTTTCTCTTTCATGGACACATAGGTTTTTGATGCTGGATCTTCTCCAACAATTATTGCTGCTAGGGCAGGGGGTCTCTTGAATCTGTCAGTTAGAATATTTGTTCGTTTAGCAATTTCAAGATTGCTTTTTTTAGCAAGAGATTTTCCATCAAGAATAATAGGGTTTGCCATTAAATTTTTTGCTTGAAGTTAAAGCACATAGTTTATATGATTTCCCTTTCGGGGCATAGCGCAGTCTGGTAGCGCACCTGGTTTGGGACCAGGTGGTCGCAGGTTCAAATCCTGCTGCCCCGACCAGCGCCAGTAGCTCAGCTGGATAGAGCAGTAGCCTTCTAAGCTATTGGTCGGGGGTTCGAATCCTCCCTGGCGCGCCAATTTCTTTAGATTCCTATGCTCTTATGTGAGTTAACTAACTTTTGAATGGAATAGATGTAAGCGGTTGTTCTTAGTGAGGGATAATTATTTGTATTCCATATTTCACTCATATTTTCATAAGCCTCTGTCATCATATCTTCAAGCCCAGATCGAACTAGGTCTATTTCAGAACTCCCAGCACTGAACATGGATTTTTCTCGCTGAGAGACTCTCGATCCAGTAGTATTTTCAATAATGTTAATCAAAGAAGCATTTTCATATTGCTTTCTTCTTTTTTCCATTCTGCCAAATCTCATGTGTGATAAGTTTCTTACCCATTCAAAGTAACTGACTGCAACACCCCCAGCATTTGCGTAAAGATCTGGGATGATCATCACACCTTTTTTATTTAAGTAGTAATCCGCTCTTGATGTTAAAGGGCCATTAGCACCTTCGCAGATAATTTTTGCATTAAGCTGGTTATGATTTTCTTCAGTAACAGTTCCTTCTTGTGCTGCAGGTATAAAAATATCACATTCGGCAGCGAAAACTTCTTCTCTAGATTTGAGTTGTTCAGGGTTAGGAAAATCCTCCTTCTGTCTTGATTCAGCCATCCATGATTTGATTAAATCTAGATCCAGGCCCTTAGGATCATGAAAAGCTATGTCCCTTTCAATAACCCCAATAATTCTACACCCATGCTCTTTTAGACATGCTGCTGCGTGGTAACCCACCTTACCAAGACCTTCAACAATTATTTTCTGTGAGCTGAGCTTGCCCTTGATAGAAGATTTCTTGATATCTTTACTGTTAAAGAATGCATTTAGAGCATAAAAAATACCTCTACCAGTTGCTTCGGTTCTACCATTCACACCACCCATTCCAATAGGTTTGCCAGTAACACAAGCAAATGCATTTATTTCATGAGGGTTTAGTCTTCTATATTCATCAGCTATCCATGCCATCTCTCGTTCACTTGTACCCATATCAGGAGCGGGAACATTTAAGCTGGGTGAGATTAATCCTCTTTTTGATAATTCTTCAGTAAAACGTCTTGTGATTTTTTCTAAATCTTCCACATCGTATTTTTTTGGATTTATTTTTAAGCCACCTTTTGAGCCCCCAAAAGGAACATCGACTACAGCATTTTTATATGTCATTAAGGCTGCCATAGCTTCAACTTCGGATGCAGTTACGTTTGGAGCATATCTTATACCACCCTTTACAGGCTCTAGGTGTTCTGAATGAACAGCTCTGTAGCCAGTAAATACCTCGATCCCTTTCTTTAGTTTTACGCCAAACCTTACTGTATATGTATTGTTGCAAGATCGTATTTGCTTTGCTAAACCTGGCTCAATGCCAAGTATATCAACGGCATTATCGAACATCTTAGTAATGCTCTTTAAAAATAGATTATTTGCCCCCATGTTATTACCCCTTGTTGGTGATAATGATATAATTTTTTCTTCTAAAACACACGAAAAAATGGTGGGCGTAGCTCAGTTGGTTAGAGCGCCGGTTTGTGGCACCGGAGGTCGAGGGTTCAACCCCCTTCGTCCACCCCAATTTACATCATGTTTTAACAAAAGAAACCCAAGTTTCTACAAATCATCAAGAAGTTTTGCGATTTTAGCTGATATATTGATTTATATTTAATCTGCACTATATTAAAAGTATGTTTGAAAATAATTTAGTACCAATGGTTGTTGAGCAATCATCTCGCGGTGAAAGAGCATTTGATATTTTTTCTAGACTTCTTAAGGACAGGATAATTTTTATTGTTGGCGGGATTGATGACTACGTCGCTAATCTGGTTGTGGCTCAATTGCTTTTCCTTGAATCTGAGGATCCAAAAAAAGACATTTATTTATACATTAATTCCCCTGGAGGGGTCATCACATCTGGTCTTTCTATTTTAGATACAATGAATTATCTAAAATGTGATGTTTCAACAGTTTGTTTCGGCCAGGCGGCAAGCATGGGCGCTGTACTTTTAGCCGCTGGTAAGAAAGATAAAAGGTTTGTATTGCCAAATAGTAGAGTAATGATACATCAACCACTTGGAGGGGCACGGGGGCAAGAAACGGACATTCAAATCCAAGCGAAAGAAATAAAGACTCTTAGAGAAAGGTTAAATGGTATCTTGGCTAACTGCTCTGGTCAGTCAATTAAAAAAATAGAAAAAGATACTGAACGTGACTTTTTCATGGATGCTCAAGCTGCAATTAAATACGGGCTGGCGGATAAGGTATTAGAAAAAAGGTAAAGATGGAGATTGAAAAATCTAAACTAAATTGTTCTTTTTGTGGAAAGGATCAAGCAAAAGTAAAAAAGCTGATTGCTGGACCTAATATCTATATTTGCAATGAATGTGTAGATTTCTGCAACGACATACTCATAGAAGAAGAGCAACAAGAATCAAACCATGAAACAAAGGATGTTAAACCAAAAGAAATTTTTGAGTATCTTGATCAAATTATAGTAGGTCAGAACGAGGCAAAAAAGCGGTTATCTGTTGCTGTTTATAATCACTATAAAAGAATTAATACCAAAGATGATCCGGAAGTAGAGGTTCAGAAGAGCAATGTTTTATTACTTGGCCCAACAGGGTGTGGAAAAACATTACTGGCTCAAACTTTGGCAAAATTTCTTGATGTTCCCTTCGCTATTGCTGATGCAACCTCATTAACCGAGGCAGGATACGTCGGCGAAGATGTAGAAAATATAATCCAAAAGCTTTTAATCAATGCAGATTACGACATCACTAGAGCACAAAAAGGAATCATTTATATAGATGAAATCGATAAGATTTCCAAAAAAGGAGAGAATGTTTCAATAACAAGAGATGTCTCGGGCGAAGGAGTCCAACAAGCACTACTAAAAATTATTGAAGGAACTACTGCATCTA